>JAEZDQ010000062.1 GCA_023433225.1 Bacteroidota bacterium
TGAATCTGATTGAAAAAATTGACTTTATAAAAGTGGATATTGAGGGTTTTGAAATGAATTTTATAAAAGGCGCACTTCAAACACTTAAAAAACATAAGCCTTCGATTTTCATAGAGGTAGACCACGACAAGTTAATCCGTCAGAATTCCTCGCCAGAAGAATTATTATCCATACTTAAATCGATCGGATACAAAGTTTTACATGTAAAAACAAATGAAGAGATAAAACCAAGTAATCAAAAAGAAAAACATTTCGATGTTTATTGCAAACCCGTTTAGTCAGTTCTTCAATAATGAATAAAAATAGCTGAAAGGAAAAATTATAATTCCCAATAGTTGAATGACCGGATGTTTGACAGCTTGGATTATTTTAGAAAATTTTATATTCTGTTTAAATGCATAAATCTGGTAACCAACGAGATTTCTGAAAAGTGCATTTGGATAAGAAAACAATTGGCTTTCATAAGCGTTCAAAAAAGATAAATGGCCCAACATCAAACCATATCGATTTTTCCCAGTCCACCGCGTGTTGGAAACCGATGCTTCATCGTTTTCATCTTGGTGGTAAAAGCGGACAATTTTATTTGTAAAACGGGTTTTGACACCTTGGGCATCGTATCTATTGAAAAACACGGATTGCGGAATGTAAATCCCGGATGGAATTCCGGAATAATCAAACTTTTTGAGTTCTCTGTGGTAAGACTTCGTGATGAACATTCCGTTTTTGTCGCCCCGAACTTTGAATTTATAACGCATTTCCAAGATATATCCATCAAATCCACCATTCGGATATGCATCGCCAACTACCTCCCCGTTTTCATCTCCTGACAATCCCATTACTGAAATAAATTCATCGGGATTAGGGATTTTTTCAATTTCTTGGTACAAGCTCTCAAAAGCATCCGGCGGATACGTATCATCTGAATCCAGAATCATAAAATACGGGGAATCGACCTTTTTAATTCCTTCAAAAACCGTATGAAATTTATGTTGGTTCGGATTATAAAAATAGTCAATTTCAAAAGGGCTTTCTGCTTGTAATTGCTTAACCAGACCTTGGGTGCCATCAGTTGATCCATCGTCCATGATAATCCATTTGAATTCTTTGAAACTTTGGTTTACCAACGATTCATACGCCCGCCCCAATGTGTGCGCCCTGTTGTAAGTGGGTGTAATAACCGTGATTTTAACCGACATTTTTAAGTTTAAATTGGTTCAGAAAAACCTTTATAATTTGGCCGTAAATTTTTGTTTCATCAAACTTTACATCCGCGGTTTTGGTTCCTTCAATTAACCTTTCTGTTAATTTCGGATTCGTTAAAAATGATTTCATCGCTTGGTAAATGGCTTCTTCGTCCGCTTTGACCAAAATCCCGTCGATTCCGTCCTCAATCATTTCGGGAATCCCGCCGACATTTGTGGAAATTATCGGTTTGTGCAAAGCCATCACCTCCCCTATTGTAAGCGGATAACTTTCTGATTTAGAAGGTAAAATGAAAAAATCGGCCGCTTTCACATAAGGCCAAGGATTGATTTGAGCCCCTAAGAGATGAAACGAACTTTCCACTCCCAAATCTTTGCGTAATTCAATTAAACTACCCATTTCATTTCCACCGCCGATGATGGAAATATGGTGCTGAAAACCATCGTTTAAAAGTTTTTTATGAACTTTCATCAACACATCAAAACCTTTGCGGCTGTGCAATCTCCCCATCGAAATGAAATGCGGATGAAATTGAAATTCCACCGGAAATTCTTCGGACTTTCTTCTGGCTTCCTGCAATTTAATTACATTGTAAATCACCGAACTATTTGGGTATCGCATTCCGTATAAATCATCGATCACTTGTCGGGTTTGGTTGGAACCAAAAATCATCCAATCGAATTGTTTCATCAGATTGATGCGTTTCATTACCCTATTTTGGTCTATGTCGTAACTCACATCGGTATGAAACCAACCGATTTTCCGTGATTTTTTATTGGGTGAGTTTAAAATCCATTCAAATTCGGCATAACCGGGGGCGACTTCAATGTCAAATTCTTCTTTTAATTTTCTTTTGTACAGAACAGCAAGAAACATTTCATAATAGCCCAATTTCAATCTTCTCAATATCAATTGGATTTTATGGATTAAGGGATTTGTAGAGAAATCCTCTTTTCCTCCGGCCAAAACAACCAATCGTATACCTTTCGGGATTTCGGTTCTGAGTTCACCCTGATATAAATTCAACAATAAAGTGATGTCGAATTGATTTTTGGGCAGGTTTCGGAGCAAATCAAGTACAACGCGTGGCACACCGCCCATTTCAAGGGATCGGAGCCGGAAGAGAACTTTTATTTTTTGGGGTTGGCTCATCATTCAATCTACTTCAGCACCCAAATTTCGGTATTGTTGTTTGAATTTCTCTATCCATTTTCTAAATTCTTCTTTTTTGATTTTTTCGTCAAAAAATTGTTCAAAATATTTCACAGAAAAATCATTCGGATAATCCTGCATGGTATCAAATTCGTTTCTGAACCAAGCCTCATTGATTAAGAAATTGAAATAATCAACGTCAAAATCAAAACCGTAGCGGTGATAAGAATTGGTGGCAGAGGATTGAAAAGTTGTTTTTAAATATTCCGATTTTGTACGGGCGATCAAATTTTCATGTTTTTTGTTTTTGTGAAACCAAACTGCGGCATTTCTCAATTGTTGTTTTTCATCCACTTTTCCGTCGGCGTCCTTCCAAATGTAAAGCCAATAATCTTTCCGGTAAAGCCCCATCAAAATTGAATTCAAAATCCAATATTTTCGCTTGGTTTCATTGTCAACCAATCCGAATTTATAGAGAATTGTGAAAAATTTAAATTTGTTGTACATGAACAAATCCATTACGAACTGGTTCGAAGTGAAAAGATTTTTCGGAATGGTTGCATCTAAATTTTCAGTAAGCGGATGGATTTTAACATGCTTATCGTCTTTATAATTTCCGAGCCAACCGAGTTTTACCAAATCAATTTTATAATTTTTCATTTCTGACACAATTTGATTCAAATTGATTTTGCCGGTAAACCACACATCATCTTCAATCACCAAAACATAATCATCCGCTTCTTTAGCGGCTGTAATCCACAAATCAGTCGGAATTTCAAAACCGTTGATTTCCGATTTTTGATCAACTAATTTGGATTTTTCCTTGTAATTTTTGGATTTTAAAATCTCAATTTCAGGATATTGTTTCTGAATTTTATTTAAATATTTTTCAGGCGTTCCATCGTCCAGAACTTTAACAAAAAAATCGCCTTCGACAAAACGAAATATACTATTCAGACTGCGATCGAGGTAGAAAGGACGGTTGAAGGATTTGATAAGAATTGAAATCATTTGATTTTTTTTAAAATCCTCGAAAACAATGAATTTTGTTTTTGAAAAATAAATTGAGGAAGATTTTCGATTCCATCCAGATTTTTCCCATATAATTCTTTGATTTTACGACGCTTGACCGAATTCATCAAAACATGATGCCAATTC
The DNA here is from genome assembly GCA_023433225.1 of Bacteroidota bacterium. Classification (GTDB taxonomy): domain Bacteria; phylum Bacteroidota; class Bacteroidia; order Flavobacteriales; family Weeksellaceae; genus Moheibacter. Next base: position 3,514 of record JAEZDQ010000062.1, read on the forward strand.
CGGTTCAGTTTTTCTTTTTTTGATTTGTTTTGAGAAACGCCGTTTTGGTGAAGCCGATACAAATAAAGCGGTTTTGGGATGTATGCTAATTCGCCTTTTTCATAGATTTTCAGATACAAATCCTGGTCAACAGCGGAAGTTAGTTCAGGATTAATTCCTTGGGTTTCATCATAAACCGATTTTTGAAATGTAAAAAAATGATTGATTTCAAAGTTTATATTGAAGAATTTCGGATTTTTTGAACCCACTTTTTTGGTGTTGGGAAATTTTTTAACCGGATTCAAATTTTCGTCACACAGCATTAAACCGGAATGTGTCGCGACGATTTTCGGGTTTTTATATTTTTCTACACTCAGTTCGAGTGCATTTTCCGATAACGCATCATCCGGATCAACGAATGCACAGATTTCACCGGAAGCCAGTTCGACACATTTTCTTTTGGTAAAACCGACACCTTGATTTTTTTTGTTTTGAAATAATTTGATTCTGGAATCCGATTCTGCTAAATCTTTTAATTTTTGAAATGAATCATCAGACGAATAATCATCTACAATTATGATTTCAAAATTTTTAAAACTCTGGTTTTGAATAGATTGATGGCATTCTTTGAAATATTCGAAATTATTGTAATGGGCTATGAGGAGGGAGAATTTTTCCATTTTATTAAATAAGTAAATTTAACGCAATCATTTAAATTCCCTTAATGACAAGTTTCTGCTCGTTCAAAACAATTGAATTCTCCGGTACATCTTTGTGGACCACGCAACCTGCGCCCAAAATCACGTTGTCACCAATGGTCACGCCTTTCAATATGATGCAATTCGCACCCGTCCAGACATTGTTTCCTAATTTTACCTTGGCGGTAGTAAATTGGGTTTTTGAAACGAAAAATGGTTCTTTTGAATATTGATGGTTATGGTCAAATACCTTCAACCCTTCCCCTAAAATGCAATTTTCGCCGATTTCAATTTCTTCTAAACAAGAAATGGTAGCGCGGGTGATATAGGTGTTTTTACCGATTTTTAAACGGGCGTTTTTCTTAACGGTAATGAAATTGGATTCATCAATTTTCACATTTTCAGCGATTTCAAAAGCAGCTGAATCCGAAACCAGCCATGAATTGTTCTTCCCGATTTTAAAGCTCTTATGGATTTCAGCCTTTGGCAGGCTTTTCAACTTGTTCAATTCCTGCTTGGTTTGAATGGTTTTAAAGAAACGCGGAATGATTAGAATTAGATTATAGATAAAATTCATTTTCTTTTAAAAGTTGGCATATAGTCGTTTACAAATATATAATTTTTAAACACATCACTTTCAATATCTTTACCTTGAACCATTAAATGATATAATAAAAAGTGGTTAAATTTGCGAATTATTAAAACCAACCAATGAAAATACTCATTACCGGCACCGCAGGATTCATCGGCTTCCACCTAGCAAAAAAAATGCTCGAACGCGGCGACGAAATCATCGGGTTGGATTCCATCAATGATTATTATGATGTCAATCTGAAATTCGGACGGCTGAAAGACACCGGCATTGCTAAAGAAAAAATTGAATACAACCAATTGATTCAAAGTTCGATTTATCCAAATTATCAGTTCATCCAGTTGAATTTGGAAGACAAAGGAAATTTAGAAAAACTGTTTGAAAATCAAAAATTTGACAAAGTAATCCATCTTGCCGCACAAGCCGGTGTCCGTTATTCGCTCACCAATCCGGGTGCTTATATGGATTCAAATATCGTTGGATTTCTCAATATTTTAGAATCTTGCCGCCACCATCATATCCAACATTTGACCTATGCAAGCAGTTCGAGTGTTTACGGTTTGAATGAAAAACAACCTTTTTCCACCAAAGACAATGTGGATCATCCGGTAAGCCTCTATGCCGCAAGCAAAAAGTCGAACGAATTGATGGCGCATACTTACAGCCATTTGTTCAAAATCCCCACAACTGGGTTACGTTTTTTTACGGTTTACGGCCCTTGGGGAAGGCCTGATATGGCTTTGTTTCTCTTTACCAAAGCGATTTTCGAAGACAAACCGATTGATGTTTTCAATTACGGAAATATGCAGCGCGATTTCACTTTTATCGATGATATCATTGAAGGCGTCATCCGCGTCAATGACCATCCACCGAAAGAAAATCCCGGTTGGGATCCGAATGCTGAGGACGCTTCCGTTTCTTCTGCTCCTTATAAAATTTACAACATCGGAAACAACAATCCGGTGAAACTGATGGATTTCATCGATGCTTTGGAAGAAAAAATCGGTAAAACCGCGGAGAAAAACATGTTGCCGATTCAACCCGGGGATGTTTTCTCGACTTATGCCGATGTTTCTGATTTGATTGCCAATTTGGATTATAAGCCCGAAACTTCCATCAAAAACGGGATTGCTGAATTCGTAGATTGGTACCGGGATTTTTATTCAATGTAAATTCGAGAATCTGCGAATTAACACCCAATGAAAGTTTCCATAAACATCCCGGTTTATAAATGTGAGAAATATATTTTACGTTGTTTGGAATCGGTCAAAAGCCAAACTTACAAAAATCTGGAAATCATATTGGTAAATGACCAAACACCGGACAATAGCTTGGAAATTGTTGAGAAATTTATTGTCGAAAACCCTGCGCTGACCATCAAATTAATTCATCATCCCGAAAACCAGGGTTTATCGGTTGTCCGAAATACAGGAATTGATAATTCAACCGGGAAATATATATATTTCTTGGATAGCGACGATGAAATAACAAAAGATTGTATTGAATTATTAATCAATAACATAGAATCAAAAAAGGTCGAAATGGTGATTGCTCAAAACCGTTGGGTTGACATGCGCAATCATTCCACGAAAGATTTTGGTTTTCCGACCCACTCCCTTCAAAAAGTTTACAGAAATAATGAATCCATTTTTCAAGCTTATTCTGAAAATAAATTTCCCGTTGTTTCTTGGAATAAACTCATTTCACTGGATTTTATCAGAACAAATAATATTTACTTTGTTCCGGGTTTATTTGCCCAAGATGAACTTTGGTTTTTTCATTTAATATTGAAGATCAATTCTCTATCAATTATTGACAACATTACTTATTGGTATTACTTACATTCCGAATCGGTAATTTTTAACCGGACAAAACGAAATTTCGAAAATCACCAGACCATTGTGGAATGGTTCACAAAAGCTTACAAAGAATCAAATCACAAACGCAAACAATTGATTAAAAAGAAGCTAATCGAGTTTAAAGAAACGACTTTGCTGATGCAATGGAAATCAATGCGAGACGATGTTCCTTACTGGAAACAAAATTATGCACGGCTGAAAAAAGCACCCGCGCTCTCTCTATCTGATTATTTTTCCCCGGAATTTTCTTTCGAATTAAAGAAGAAAAACTTCTTTCAGAATTTGCCTGTGGAATTGGGTTTCAGAATTTTTAAATCGCGGTTTGAGCGAAAGTGAAAATCATTCTTTTGGGGTTCGTAAGTTTGTCTATTCAAATTCACAAACTCCCATCAATAATATTTTGCCAAAATGTTTTTTAGATAATTTTCCTTATTCCACAAATTATTTAGCTCAAAATAACTTTCAATGTCCGGAATATCAATGGAATAACCTTGACCCTCATCCGATAAATTTAAATTTGCTTTTGTGTTCAAATGCTTTTCCAAGGCGGAAATAATCTCCAATGGCGAATAATTTGACAAATAGGCCACATTCACAATCCGGTTGTGGGTTTGGGAAGAAATCAATTCCAAAATAATATTCACAATATCCGCTACGTCGATTAAGTTACGCGTCGCTTTGATATGTAAATTTACCGGCCTTTGGTTTTGAATGGAATCCACAAAATAATTGATCAGTGTATTGGGGTTCCCGCCTTTTCCGACCGCATTGCTTGCCCTTGCAATCAAATAATTTTCACATTCAACAGCCACCAAATGCTCCATATTTAATTTATGATTCACATAAGGACTGCCATTTTTAGAGGAATCATAAATGCTGCAGGTACTAAAATAAACCAAGATTTTCTCCGGGTTTTCCCGAATGGTTTTTCTAATCAGGTTTTCTTCCCGCGTAAATTGAGAGGAATCTTTTTCCAAGGAATTCGAAACTCCCGATGCAAATAAAACCACATCCTCCCGGTCAAAATCCCGAAAAGCATTGGCTATTAATCCGTTTCCTATAATCATGGTTTGTTTTTGATTCCGGCTGACAAATTTACACATTTATCAATAGCAAATTCCCCTACATTTGTGGGGCAACTTGACAGATTTGGAAAAGAAATATTCAACAAAACTAAACGTACAGCTGATTGCCGAAACCTTCCGGTCATTTGGAATCGAACACATCGTATTATCGCCAGGTTCCCGAAACGGCGCATTGGCAACGCATTTTACCCATCATCCCGGTTTTAAAACGTACAGCATCGTCGATGAACGTTCGGCGGGATTTGTAGCTTTGGGCATGGCGCAACAACTCAGAAAACCGGTCGTGGTTTGCTGTACATCCGGCTCAGCTTTGGTAAATTATTATCCGGCAGTGACCGAAGCTTTTTATCAGAACGTCCCTTTGATTGTGCTTTCGGCCGATCGCCCGGAACACTTGGTCGATAATTTTGACGGACAAACCATTCGACAGAAAAATGCGCTTGATTTACATTGCTACCATAGCACACAATTATCTGAAAGTGAATCCACTGAATCTCTCACGGATAATTTAGGGTTAATTAAAAAAGCAGTCGTCAATTGCCTGCAAAATTCGGGGCCAGTGCATATCAATATGCCTTTTTCTGAACCCTTGTATGAATTTCAGGAAACGATTGACATTAATTTTGATGAATTTATGATTCCTCAAAAAGAAAAACTTGACATTAATTCGGATGATTTTGTCAACCGATGGAATTCGTCCATGAAGAAACTCATTTTGGTCGGAATGCAGTTTCCTGATAAAAATTTAAACGAATTAATGGAAAAATTGGGTGAAGATGATTCTGTCGTCATTTTGACTGAAACAACATCAAACCTTCATTCCAAAAGGTTTTTCAACAAAATTGATTCGGTTATTTTTTCTCTTTCCAGTGAACTTTTAGAAGAATTAAAACCCGAAATTCTACTTACCATCGGGCAAAATGTGGTTTCCAAAAAGGTCAAAGCATTTTTGCGGAATCATCCGCCGCAAGAACACTGGCATCTTGATGAATTCTGGCAACCCGATACGTATCAATGCCTGACGGATAAAATTCCGATAAAACCGATTGAATTCCTCAAAAATTTTGTTCCTAAAATTATTCCGCAGGAATCTAAGTATTTCAGCAAATGGAATTCAATTCGAATTGAAAAAGAGCAAAAGCAAAAAGTATTCGCACAAAAAACAACTTATTCCGATTTCAAGGTTTTTGAGAAATTAATTGAAACCTATCCCGAAAACATTCAGGTACAATACGGGAATTCATCGGTTATCCGCTATGCCCAGCTTTTTGACCATTCGCCGACCCATGAAATTTTCTGCAACCGCGGTACGAGCGGAATAGACGGTTGCACCTCTACTGCCGCCGGAGCTTCGATAGTAAACCAAAAACAGACTGTGCTAATCACGGGTGACATCAGTTTTTTTTATGACAGTAACGGGCTTTGGAACAATTACATCCCCAATTCTTTCCGAATTATTTTAGTCAATAATGGTGGCGGAAATATTTTTAAAATCATTCCCGGGCCGGAAAATTCTGGTGTAGTAGAATCGGTTTTTGAAACGCGGCATCAATTGTCGGCAGAATATTTGGCGAAAATGTTTGGTTTTGAATATGTAGCAATAAATTCTTTAGAAGAATTAAATTCAGCATTGACCGGTTTTTATTTGGAGTCCAAAAAACCAAAAATCATGGAAGTCAACACTTCGGAAGTTGAAAATGCGGAAGTAATGCGGGAGTATTTTGAACTTTAAATTTGGATGAGTATCATAAAATCCTTACCGCTTTTACAAATCTTTTGTTCCAATAAGTTTCTTCGAGTGAACTGATCATTACACCTTTTGAAGTTGAAGAGTGGATAAAGAAAATTTCTCCTTTTTCTATATTTTCTACAATTCCGACATGGTTGATGGATGAACCCGAAGTGCGGAAGAAAACCAAGTCGCCTTCGCGGACATCACGCAAACGGACTTCTTTCCCTTCTCTGGCTTGGTCGCTGGAGATTCTCGGCATCTGAATCCCAATCACATCAAAAGCGTTGATGACCAAGCCGGAACAATCCAAACCGCTTTTGGTCGTTCCACCGTATCGGTAGGGCGTTCCAAGGAATTTTTTGGCTTCCTTTACAACCGAATCCGCTTCTTTTATAACTTTCTTATCGGGTTTTTCAAATTTAGAAGGGTCATAATCCCTCGAATTGTATGAAATATTTTTGGTGGAATGACAGGCTGTAATAAGTAAAAATCCGGGAATTAAATACAGTAAATTTTTGAATTTCATGCGCAACATCTTCTACAGTTCAAATTTAAAACGGTTTTTAGGGGTTTCTATTTTATAAAAAAAAAGAAATTCACAGGTTATGAAAAGAAAACCGCTTATTTTAAAATTTCTTTCAGCAACTGCCGGGCACGCAAAAGACGGACTTTTACATTGGCCATGGACAAATCCAATTCTTCTGCGATTTCTTTATAGGTTTTTTCCTCTAAATAACGGAGTTCAATCATTTTACGGTATTCGGGCTTTAACTTTTGGATTTGCTCATCCAATGCATCATTGTCTTGTTGCTGGATAAGGGATTCTTCCGGCGTTGGCAAGTCCTCCTCAATTTCAAAGTAAATATTTTCATCGTCCAATGAAATTTGCAAATGGGAAGATTTCCGGATATGGTCAATCATGGTATTATGGGCGATTGAAATTAACCAAGTTTTGAAATCGAAATCGGAATTATACAGCTTCAGCTTTGCAAAAACTTTCGTAAAAGTTTCAATGGCAATATCTTCCGCTTCATCATCATTTTCTATTTTGGAATTAACGTAGCCAAATACATTTTTCCAGAATAAATCCATCAATATGTTTTGAGCCTGTCTTTTTCCTTTGCGGGCTTCGGTGATGATTTTTTGTAATTGGCTTTGTTTGATGGGCATTTCTACTGATTATCCGTTCAATAGTTTCGCCGCCTCTTTGGAAAAATACGTAAAAATCATATCGGCTCCCGCACGTTTGAATGCTGTTAAACTTTCCATCATTACTTTATCATGATCCAGCCAACCGTTTGCAGAAGCGGCTTTGATCATTGCGTATTCACCACTAACTTGGAAAACCGAAACAGGGATATTGTAATTGTCTTTAACCAATCGAACGATGTCCAGATACGCCATTCCCGGTTTAACCATCACGATGTCGGCTCCTTCTGCAATATCTTCCTCCACTTCCCGCAAAGCTTCATAAGCATTGTGGAAGTCCATCTGATAAGTTTTTTTGTCTTTCGGGATGTTTTGTGCCTCGACAGGTGCGGAACTCAAAGCGTCACGGAACGGCCCGTAAAAAGAACTGGCATATTTGGCCGCATAAGAAATGATGCCCACATAGGGAAATCCGTTCTCTTCCAAGGCTTCACGAATGGCTCCGATTCTGCCGTCCATCATATCGCTGGGCGCGATAAAATCGGCACCGGCCTCGGCGTGGCTCAGGCTCATCTTCACCAAAGCTTCATTGGTTTCATCATTCAAAACCAGTCCGTTTCCGATGATTCCGTCATGGCCGTATGCAGAATAAGGATCCAAAGCCACATCAGGCATTACAATCATTTCAGGAACCGCATTTTTGATTTCTTTGATGGTTTGCTGCATCAATCCGTTCGGGTTCCAAGCTTCTTTTCCGGTATTGTCCTTCAAATCAGAATTTACTTTCACATAAATATTTACGGCTTTTATCCCCAAGCTCCAAATTTCTTTTATTTCCTGAATGGTTAAATCCAGTGAATGTCGGTAGATGCCGGGCATGGAATTGATTGGCTCTTTCAGTTTTTTTCCTTCGGCTACGAAAATAGGTAAGACAAAATCATTGGGTGACAACTGACTTTCTCGAACCAAACTTCTTACCGCTTCATTTTTTCTCAATCTTCTGTGTCGGTTATACGGAAACATGGTTTTAAAAATTTAGTGCAAATGTACAAAGTTTAAAGTGAGTCCCCGATATTTTATACTTTTGCGCCATGCGCATAGACATCATCACGGTTTTACCCGAATTACTGAGAAGCCCTTTCGAAGCATCGATTTTGAAACGTGCCCAAGACAAAGGTTTGGTAGAAGTCCACCTGCATAATTTACGCGATTACTCCAAAGGAAATTACAACCAAGTCGATGATTACCAATACGGAGGCGGTGCAGGAATGGTCATGATGGTTGAGCCCATCGACAAATGTATTTCCAAACTTCAATCCGAAAGGGATTACGATGAAATCATTTACCTGACACCCGACGGTGTCAGGTTGAACCAAAAAATCGCCAATGAACTCTCGTTGAAAGGAAATATCATTATGCTTTGCGGCCATTACAAAGGCGTTGACCAAAGGGTTCGCGACCTGTTTGTGACGCGCGAAATTTCCATCGGTGATTATGTTTTGAGCGGCGGGGAATTGGCGGCTGCCGTCTTGGCGGACAGTATCATTCGGCTTCTCCCCGGCGTATTGAACGATGAAACTTCTGCGCTTTCCGATTCTTTTCAAGACAATTTATTGGCACCCGAAGTTTATACCCGGCCCGCAGAATACAAAGGCCTGAAAGTTCCCGACATATTGCTCTCCGGCGATTTCGGAAAAATTGAAAAATGGCGGCATGATAATGCATTGGAACGCACCCAAAAAAGACGGCCGGATCTTTTAGAGCCTATCTAAGGGCTGGCTTTTGAGTTTATAAATCCGTTGAATTGGCATAGCGGGTAAAAAATAATTATATTTTTTACTAAATATTTGATTGTCAATTGACCATTAAACGCAACCTTTTTTTATATTTATCGTCTTAAAACAAAAATGATTTAAACGAATGAAAAACAACTTTTGGTTTCTGCTGATTGCTTTTAGCATTATCGGGTGTACGTCTAACGAGAACGATGATGAATGTGGGGATTTCATACCTGCCCCCCTTTACATTAATTTGGAATTAATTGATTCCGTAACCAACGAAAATTTATTGACCAACCAAACATTTACCTTTGAAAACCTAAACATCGTTGCGCAAAACAACAATGAATTCCTATTCCAAAGAACGGCCAACGACCAGATTTTGGTAAGTTTTGATTACAATAATGCCGGTGGTGTTTATGTATTCAAGAACGGTGAAGAAATCCTTTTTACGTTTACCGTGAACGTGGATGAAGTAACGATTGGTTGCTATCTGCATAACAAAATCGGAAGCGTCCTTTTCAACGGGGCAAATTTTGAACACTACGCTGACCAAAACCTTTACAGGATAAAATTATAATCAACTAAAGTAGATTGAAAAATGAAAAGTTTAAAATGGATAATTGGGCTGGTATTGATGGGGATCGCGACGATCTCCTGTTTGGATGATGAGCCGATTGCCAATGTGGTTTACAAATACGATGCGATTGACAGCGTACAGATAGATACGATAATGCCTGCGCGCCAAGTAACTGAAATCAAAACTTATTTCACGACCGAAAACGGCTGCCAGCGATTCTTTGATTACGACTACACCATTTTGGGGAATGAGCGGACTGTTTCCGTTATTGTTTCCGAACTGGAAGACCAAGTTTGCACGGAGTCCGCACAGGTTTACGCACCCGTTTTGTACTTTAAGCCCGAAGCGGGCGGAACCTATACTTTCCGCTTTTGGAACGGAGTGGATGAAGACGGCCAAGATTTATTCATCATCAGAGAGATTGAAATTCCTTAAATAAATGGTTTGGATGAAAACCTTCACATATTAATCCGAGAATGTCAGGCTAATAAAAGAGAATCCCAAGGGGAAATTTACAAACTTTTTTCCCCTCAATTATTTGCTGTCTGCCTACGCTATTCCAGTAATTACGAAGATGCCCAAGACACCTTTCAGGAAGGGTTCATCACCATTTTTAACAAGATGGAACAATACCGGTTCCAAGGGTCCTTTGAAGGATGGATGAGAAGGATTATGGTCAATGCCTGTATCGAAAAACACAGGAACAAAAACCATTTGTATGTCGTAAACGAAAGTTTGATTCCGGACGAAGAGGAAATTGAAATGGAGGATGAAAACGAAGAAGATTTCTCTTATGATGAAATTCTTTCATTCGTACAACAACTCCCTGACCGCTACCGCCAAGTATTTAACCTGTATGTCGTTGAAGAATATTCACACCAAGAAATAGCTGAAGCACTCAATATTTCCAGCGGAACCTCTAAATCCAATTTATCTCGCGCACGCGAAAAGCTGAAGGAAATGATAAAAAAAAACCATAACATAAGACTCTTTTCAAAATGAAAAATCGGTTTGACAAATATTTTAAACAAATACTGGAGACGCCTCAGCCGCCACCTGCGGATGCTTGGGAATACATCCAAGGCCAGCTGCCTTCGCCCAAGGGCAAGAGGAGGATTTTCCCACTTTGGCTTCAGTTTTCCGGAATCGCCATGTCCCTTTTGCTCATGGTTGGTTTGGGTTATTGGCTGGGAATTCAAAAAAGCGAAATGTCCGGAAACCCTGAAATGGTGGTTTATCCGGAACAAGTACCGCTTTTTCAAGAGTCAAACACCGTTTCTCCATCCGGGAACGAAGAAATACCCAGTCATCTTTCAAATGATGGCATTACATTGACATCCCAAAATCCAAATCATTCCGAAGTTTCTGATAAAAACCAAACCTTTTCATTCCCAAACCCATATCGGGTTTCCATTCCGGAGACGGGTGCAGTTCATTATGCAAACTTTGCGGAAATTGCTTTGTCCGCAACGGTTCATCAAAACTTCATTTTTCCTCTGTCCAATTTAAATCTAAAAACCGGAACCACACTCGCCTATTCTGAAATTTCGAAGAATACAAGTCCCAATACAAACCTTTTGACGGCTGAAAATCAATTGTCCGCTTCAAAAGAAAAGAAGAAAAATAAATCCATGGATTTTGACCGTTTCCACTTCTCAGTTTTCGCCTCGCCGCTTTCCTTCAACACTTTTGTCGGAAATTCCATGTTGGCGGATGAAATGAGCGAATTCAAAACTGAAAACAGTGTGACTTTGGCTTATGGCGTAAAAGCTGGATATTCATTGTCACCTTCATTCAAAGTCAGAACCGGTGTTTCTGTAGTCGGATTGGAGCAAATTACCAATAATGTCCCGCTGGCCGTAAGCATTCACGGACGAAGCGAATTGACCTCCATCGATGATGTCAACAATGTGAAATACAATGGAAATGTGCGGATAGACAATAATCCTACGGCCAACTCTTTACTGGAAATGGAGCTCAGCGACCGGATGGGTTATGGCGATATTCAACAACAGGCAAGCTATATTGAAATTCCTTTAGAAGCGGAGTTGAGCCTTTTCCAAACCCCTTCCATCGGGATTAGTGCTACAGGAGGCGGAAGTACTTGGTTGCTTTCCAAAAATAAAATCTATGTCCACATGGACGATTATACCCAAGAATTGGGTGAAGCCAATAATCTGAATAAAGTTTCTTTCAGCGCGAATGCAGGGCTGAAATTCGATATGAACCTGACGGATAATATTAAATTAAATGTAGAACCCAACTTCCGATACCTGATCAACCCGGTTAACAACATCGAAAAGTACAACCCTTATACTGTCGGTGTAAATGCAGGCCTGAGTATTTCTTTAAAATAATTGGAGAAACGGAATTCTTATTGTTGAATTAAAGGAAAAAGACGGTTTCGAATTTAAGATTCTTCGGTTTCAATGATATTTTCCTCGACCAAAACCGTTTCGATAAAAGTCCGCAAAACACTGATGTGGCTTCTTGCCAACCGTTGGCCGATTTTGGCTGAAAGATACGGGCCAAGGATAAGGATGATTCCCAATACATTGGTCCAAACCCAGAAACTGCCCACGCCCAAAGCAAGTTCGATCCAACCATAAACTCCCGTTGTCAATAAAATCGCGCCGCCTAAAATATAGGAAAACATAAAAAACGTCCAAATGGATGTCCTCGGGCCGAATAAGCCTCGAATAAAAATTTTATGGGATTTCCTTTCATGTCGTTCAATTCTTATTTGCAACTGCGGTGCCCATAATTTATCCTGATCTTGCTTCACATACACCAAACTGATCTCGCTGTTCACATATCCGCCCAAGGTTTTGTTGTGGTTTTCCAAGTGGGTTTTCATCTTGCGGGAAAATTCTTCCGGTGCCATTTTAGCCACTACCTTGAACCTCGGACGGCTTCGGATGGCATGGATTTCAATTTCATGCTTCATATGCGCTGGTATAATTCGAATGATTAAATTTACAAACAAATCATTGGGGATGGGTGTTAAAGAAGAATCATTTTTTGAAAAAGTTTATGATGTTGTACGACAAATCCCGGAAGGAAAGGTAACGTCTTACGGGGCCATCGCCAAATGTATCGGCATGAAAATCTCCGCCCGTATGGTCGGCTGGGCTATGAACGCCGCACACGGAAGAAACGATGTACCCGCTCACCGCGTAGTCAACCGAAACGGTTTGTTGACCGGAAAACACCATTTTTCGCCGCCCGAATTGATGCAACAATTATTGGAAAACGAAGGCATCAAAATTCAGGATGACCAAATTTTGAATTTCCAAGAAGTGTTATGGAAACCGGACAGAATATGATTCAAAAACCTTTTTCATTTTGAAGCTGCTTCCAAAATGAACCTTATCAAGGTTAGACTTTTAATTTCAAATCACAGAACCGCTTCTCTCACCCGAACCAATTTTCTTAGTAAATCTTCCATTAAATCCAATTGAAGCATATTGGCTCCATCGCTTTTTGCATTTTTCGGTTCGGGATGTGTTTCAATGAAAATCCCGTCGGCCCCTACTGCGATTCCGGCTTTGGCAATGGTTTCTATTAATTCGGGCTTTCCTCCGGTTACGCCACTCGCCTGATTGGGTTGTTGCAAAGAATGCGTTATATCTAAAATCACCGGCGCATAGTTCTGCATCACGGGAATTCCCCGATAATCCACCACCAAATCGCCATAGCCCAACATGGTTCCACGCTCGATGATCGCCACATTTTGATTGCCCGAATCGGTCACTTTTTCCACCGGAAACTTCATGCTTTCAGGTGAAAGGAATTGTCCTTTTTTCAACGTGACATGTTTTCCGGTTTTCGCAGCTGCCACGACCAAATCGGTTTGACGCACCAAAAATGCCGGAATTTGAAGCACATCGACATATTCAGCAGCCATTTCCGCATGAAAAGGTTCATGAATATCGGTCGTGGTCGGAACGTCAAACTCCTCTCCTATTTGTCGGATGATTTTTAGCGCTTTTTCGTCGCCGATTCCGGTAAAAGAATCAATTCGCGAGCGATTCGCTTTTTTAAACGAACCTTTGAAAATATAGGGAATATTGAGTTCATCAGTAATTTTGATGACTTTTTCCACGATTCTGCGTGGTGTATCTTCATTTTCGATGGCGCAAGGACCCGCGATTAAAAAGAAATTCGGCGAGTCTTTGTGTTTGATTTTTGATAAGTTCTGAATCATTTGGTAAAATTACAAAAAAGGGTTGGATGTTGGATGATGGGCCTTGAATGATGAATCATAAGAGGATAGAAAAAAAATAGTCCAAACTTTATTCAACATCAAATTGAATAACGATGGGTATTTCTACCATTTCTGGTGACAATTTATATTTTAATATTCCTTCAATTTTATTTTCTCCTCGTTTTTCAGCTTTAATAATTATTGTATTGCTTGCATCTTCAATTTTTGTAATTGAAAATTTTTGATTGTTTACAATTACTTCATAAGGATTGAATTCATTAAATCCTAAAAAACCGACTCTAACTTTTACATCATCATTTAATTTATACTTCTCATTATTTGTAAAAACAAATGGTTGGACTGCAGTAAATCGTATAAATGAACCTCTATGTTCATCAAACATGGTTTGATATAAATAATTTTCAATCAACATCACATATTTGTATTGATTTAAAGGGGTTTTTGAGTCTTTAAGAAGTTGAAGGTAACCATCAGGAAAATACGCATAATTTTCTTTTTTTTTAAACATTAAAAGAAACCTATCTATTTCATCTGCATCAATTTGCTTTGAATCACGCAACTCTGTTTTGAATCTTTTTATTTTCGTTAAAATACCTTTGTTTGATTCATATGTTTTAGGTAATTCTGATTTTAGAATATTAATATCATATCGGAATTCTTTATTTGTATTTTCTATTGCACTTATTTCCAATTGTAGTTGTCGGATTTCTTCTTGAGTTGAATTGTCAGCTTGATTACAAGAAAAGAAAAAGACAAAACTTAAGAATACAATTTGTTTCATATTTCAAGATTATATCAAAAATACAATAATTTCGCAGTCAGTTTATGTTTAAAAGTCACCAAAATAAAATCACCTATTTCAAACCTGAACAAATTCAGGGCATTTCCTTGCCTGAAAAATTCACTTTTCCTTTTTATTATGAACCGCATCCTTTGACGGAATTGGCGGCGAAAGATTTGCAGAATTATCTGGAAAATGAATTTTCGGAGGACCATAATTTCGGTTTGGATGAATCCCGTGAGGGACTGATCATCGGGAAAATGTTTGGTGTTTTAGTGGTTCAGGACAAGGAAGGCAAACTCGGCTATCTATCGGCTTTTTCAGGCAAACTGGCCGGAAGCAATGACCATGAAAGATTTGTTCCGCCGGTCTTTGACATGCTCAAAGAAAACAGTTTTTTCTTGCAACAAGAAGAAATTTTAAACGAAATGAACCGGAAAATAGAAAAGCTGGAATCCGATTCGGAATTCATTGGGCTTCAATCCGATTTTGAAAAATATGCTCAAGAATCTGCCGATGAAATCTCAGGTTTTAAATTTCGAATGAAAGAAAACAAAGCCAACCGGAAAAAAATTCGCGAAGCAAAGGATTCTTCTATTTCCGAAACAGAATTAATCAAAGAAAGTAATCTCGATCAGTTCAAATTCCGGATGCTGAAAGAAAGCTGGAAACAGGTTCTGGATGATTTTCAACAAAAAATTCATGCATTTGAAACCCAAATTGAATCTTTAAAAAAAGAAAGACGGGAAAAATCTTCCACGCTTCAAAACCAATTATTTGAGCAATATGCCTTTCTGAATCAATCTGGAAAAACCAAAAGTTTAGGTGCCATTTTTGCCGAAACGGTTTTTGAAAAACCACCTGCCGGAGCGGGCGAATGTTCCACACCCAAACTTTTGCAATACGCCTTTTTACACGATTTGAAACCTCTGGCTTTTGCCGAATTCTGGTGGGGCGCTTCTCCCAAATCGGAAGTCCGTAAACACAAACAATTTTATCCGGCTTGCAGCGGAAAATGCCGTCCCATCCTCAAACACATGCTCGAAGGAATGGAAATCGACGAGAATCCGCTTTTGAAAAATTTAGCCGCAGAAAAACAAATCGAAATTCTCTTTGAAGACGAATTTTTACTCATCGTCAACAAGCCGGCGGAACTGCTTTCGGTTCCCGGAATTGAAATTCAGGATTCGGTTTATACAAGATTGCAGGAAATTTTGCATCCGATCGAACCGCTGATTATTCATCGGCTCGATATGTCCACTTCCGGACTTTTGGTGGTTGCCAAAACCAAACAGGCCCATAAAAACATTCAACAGCAATTTCTGAAAAGAACTGTCAAAAAACGATACACCGCTTTGCTGGATGGAATTTTGATGGAAAATGAAGGCGAAATCCATCTTCCATTGCGGGCAGACATCACCGACCGCCCACGACAAATGGTTTGTTTTGAAAACGGAAAAAAGGCGGTTACAAAATGGAAAAAAATAGAAACGAAAGACGGAAAAACCAAAGTTCATTTTTGGCCGTTGACCGGAAGAACGCATCAATTAAGAATGCATGCCGCGCATGAATTGGGGCTGAATGCGCCTATTTTGGGTGATGATTTGTATGGGAATTCGGCTGAACGACTTTTTTTACATGCCGCCGAACTGGAATTTACACATCCTGAAACAAAAGAAATACTGAAGTTTGAAGTGAAAGAAAGTTTTTAAATGGTCGGAATTCGAAGTTTGAAATTCGGAAGCTGAAAATTCCCTACTTTTGCGCAAATTTTGACCCCATGAATCCGAATTTATTTGAATGGATTGGTTATGCCGCCTCGATTTTCATTGTTTTATCATTTGTAGTCAACAATATCAAATCCATTCGGATTATCAATATGATTGGTTGTTTGTGTTTCGTGGCTTACGGAACTTACTTCGAATTCTGGCCGGTGGTCATCCCCAATGCGATTTTGGTATTTATCCAATTGTATTTCTTAATTTTCAAGGATAATAACCGAAATTCGAAAACTGAAATCCGGAATTCGGAATCCTAATTAAGGAAATGAAACGCAAAATCATCAGTTCCGTCATCAATAATTACCAAGGCGATCAACGGGTGCAGAAAGTCTGCAATTCGCTGATGAAGTTTGGTTTTGAGGTGGAAGTTGTGGCAACAAACCTGCGCGGAAACCCGTCCTTAAATTTTCCGTATAAAATTCACCGGTTGGATTTGAAAACCCAGTCAGGCATGAAAATGTATCTGGATTTTAACCGGAAATTATTTTTCAAATTAAATTCAATGGTTCAAAAAGGCGATGTTCTTTTGGCCAATGACCTGGATGCGCTTTTGCCGAATTACTTGGTGAGTAAACTCAAAGGATGCGAATTGGTTTTTGACAGCCATGAAATTTTTTCAGAGGCTCCGACACTTTACAACCGGCCGTTCCGAAAAAGAATTTGGAAAATATTGGAAAAAGCAATCGTACCGAAAATCAAGCATTTTTATACCGTGAGTGAGGGTTATGCGGATTGGTTCGAAAATGAATACAAAATCCGGCCGGAAATCATTCGTAATGTCCCCGTAGTGGAGTATATTTCGAATGAATTGAGAATTGTTCTCCCAGAGGTTCAATCCAACGAAAAAATCCTGGTTTACCAAGGTGCGGTGAATTTCAGCCGGGGAATCGACCAAATGATTCGGGCGATGCAGTTTATGGAAAATGCCCAGTTATGGGTTATCGGAAACGGACCCAAAAAAGCGGAGTTTGAAAAATTAACTTCGGATTTAGGATTAAATAAGAAAGTGAAATTCATCGGTACTATTTCCCCTGCGCAATTGAAATTAATCACACCCAAAGCGGATTTGGGACTGAGCCTTGAAGAAGATTACGGTATCAGTTACCGCTATGCATTACCCAATAAAATCTTTGATTATACCCATGCAGGAATTCCGGTTTTGGGAACAAATTTACCCGAAATTAAAAATACAATTGAAAAATTCGGGATTGGGAAAACCATTCAAAAACATGATTCAAAACACATTGCCGGATTGATGCAAGAAATGTTGGCCGAAGGGAAAATGCCTTATGCAGAAAACTTAAAACAGGCCGCAAAGGTTTTCAATTGGGAAAATGAAGAGCAAAAGCTACAGAAGATTTATTCCTCTTTCAAATGACACAAATAGCCCAATTTATATACCTGAAAAAGAAATAAAGAAGGATTCTCGGAGTACAAATTACTTAAAATAGGTTTGCGTAAAATCCTGAACAGAAAAGCTATAAATTTGTCCAATCCGATGTTTTTCATTTTTTTATAAAAAACAACTAACCTCAAATGCGCAGCGATTTCGGGGTGGTTTTTCAACAGCCACTTGGCATTTCGGATGGATTTTTCGAATTTATGTACATAGACTTTGTTTTCTTCCAAACCCAAATGGTAAACAGGATTATCGATATGGGCTGCGTCGACTCCTGCCTTTTGCAGACTCAATGCAAAAAACGTATCCACATAGCCGTAAGAGGACTTTAAGGTTGTAAATGGATGGCGTTGGAAAACCGATTTCGGAATGAAAAAATTACATCCACGGATGTTTAGGTAAGGATTTTTTTGGCTTTCCATGGGAGAAATTTCCTCATGCTTTTTACCGAATTTCCACCGAAGCGAAAACCGATTGTCTTGCAAATCTTCGTAGAGAATCCCACCGCAAACAATTTTGGGCTCTCCTTTAAATTCCAAATACCTTTTGATAAAATCACTGCGAACCGGTAGCACATCGCAATCCAAAAACAACAAGGAATCATAATGCGCCTGCCTCGACAATTCGTTCCTCGCCTCCGCATTCCCGAGATTTATGGGAGATTGAATATAAGAATAATGGTTTAAATGTAAATTGGAATTCGATTTCCTGACTGCCAAATCCGGTGAAAAATCATCCAAAGCGATGATTTCAAATTCAATTTTCAATGATTCACATTGTTGATGGATTTCCTTAACCAAAGATGTGATGTCCCGATTGTAAACCGGAATCAGAACAGAGAGCATATCAAACAAATAGCGATTCGGAGGATTCTACGACTGAGACTTTCCCGTCTTCGCATTTAAAGGTTTTAGCAGGAAATTTTTGGATGATGTTGTAATCATGCGTAGCCATCAAAACCGCTACATTCCGCTCCTGCGAAAGGTTCAATATCAATTTCATAATTTCGGCAGAAGTTTCCGGATCCAAGTTTCCGGTCGGCTCGTCAGCTAAAATCAGTTGCGGATGGTTCAACAAGGCACGCGCAATGGAAACCCTTTGCTGCTCGCCACCCGAAAGGCGGAAAGGCATCATTTTCTTTTTGGAAATCATCCCTACACTTTCCAAAACTTCATCGACTCGGTCGTTGATCAGTTTTTTATCTTTCCAGCCGGTTGCTTTCAAGACAAACGACAGATTTTTCTCTACACTCCGGTCAAGCAAAAGCTGGAAATCCTGGAAGACAATCCCCAAATGACGACGCAAAACGGGAATTTTACTTACTCTCATTCCGTTCAAGTCAATCCCCACCACTTTCCCAAAACCTTCTTCCAAAGGCAAATCGCCATAAAGAACACGGAGCAAACTACTCTTACCGCTTCCGGTTTTCCCGATCAGGTAAGCAAATTCTCCCTCATTCAGTTCAAAATCCACATTGCTGAGCACCAAATGGTTTCTCTGGTATATAAATGCACGCTCTAATTGAATTACTTTCCCTGTCATTGGATGAATACTTGGTTATAAAAGCAAATATAAAAAAAAGCCCGAAGAAACTCCGGGCTTTGGTCTTTTTAATATAATATTAGCGATTACCGTTTAGCTCTCACTTCGCTAATCGTCAATTGCTTTCTGCCCCTTTTCCTGCGAGCTGCCAAAATTTTACGGCCGTTTTTGGTAGCCATTCTCTCACGGAATCCGTGTTTATTTCTTTTCCTTCTGTTGCTGGGTTGAAATGTTCTTTTCATCTTTCTAAAACTTTTCTACATTTTCTCAAATGGAGTGCAAATATAGCCCTATTTTTTTATTTCAAAAATAATTGAGATTTATTTTTAATTTATTCTTTGTTTTATTTCAAACTCAATTCTAAACCGCATTAAAATTCCATTGACCCTAATAGATATATAGATATTATTGAAATATGTTGAAAACTCATACTTCCGGATGCTTTCATCCCACTTAAAATTCGTATTTTAGCACGTTAATTTTTGTTGCAAGTTCTAAATGGAACTTGATCTCATTAACTTGAAACATTGAACTTAAAACCTTAAACAAAAAACAGTTTAAATGAATAATGACGGAGAAAAATTAATCCCGATCAACATCGAGGATGAAATGAAATCGGCATACATTGATTATTCCATGTCGGTAATCGTATCTCGGGCGTTGCCTGATGTCCGCGACGGAATGAAACCCGTGCACAGAAGAGTACTGTTCGGAATGTACGAACTGGGTGTCATGTCAAACCGAGCACATAAAAAATCCGCAAGGATTGTCGGAGAAGTTTTGGGTAAATACCACCCTCACGGAGACTCTTCCGTTTACGATACCATGGTTCGGATGGCCCAACCTTGGTCCCTTCGCTACATGATGGTGGACGGACAGGGGAACTTCGGTTCTGTGGACGGTGACCCGCCGGCGGCGATGCGTTATACCGAAGCCCGCCTTCAGAAGATTTCGGAAGAAATGCTTTCGGATATCGACAAAGAAACGGTGGATTTCCAGTTCAACTTTGACGATACTTTACAGGAACCCAAAGTACTTCCGACAAGGATTCCGAATTTATTGGTCAACGGTGCATCCGGAATTGCGGTAGGAATGGCAACCAATATGGCACCGCACAATTTAACCGAGGTCATTGACGGCACCATCGCCTACATCGAAAACCACGATGTGACCATTGAAGAATTGATCCAACATATCAAAGCACCTGACTTCCCGACCGGTGGGACTATTTACGGCTACAACGGCGTAAAGGAAGCGTTCGAAACCGGCAGGGGAAGGATTGTCATCCGCGCCAAATCCAATTTCGAAGTGGTGAACGGCCGAGACTGCATCATCGTTACCGAAATTCCTTACCAAGTCAATAAAGCGGACATGATTATGAAAACCGCTGAACTGGTCAAAGAAGGAAAACTCGAAGGAATTTCCGAAATCCGTGATGAATCGGATCGAAATGGAATGCGCATCGTCTATGTATTGAAAATGGATGCCGTTCCCAACATCGTTCTGAATTTACTTTATAAACATACTGCCTTACAATCTTCTTTCAGTGTCAACAACATCGCATTGGTCAATGGCCGTCCGGAACAATTGAATCTGAAAGACCTGATCCGGCATTTTGTGGAGCACCGCCACGAAGTCGTTGTGCGACGTACCCAATATGAATTGCGAAAAGCGGAAGAGCGCGCCCACATTTTGGAAGGCTACATGAAAGTCATCGGAACCCAAGATGATCTGGACAGAGCCATTAAAATTATCCGTGAAAGCGCGACCCCAGACGAAGCCCGTGTCGGTTTGATGGAAGCTTTCGACTTATCGGAAATCCAAGCCAGAGCCATTCTTGAACTGCGTTTAAGGACTTTGACCGGATTGGAAATCGATAAAATCAGGTCGGAATACGAAGAATTGATGAAGACCATCGATTACTTAAATGAAGTTCTTGGCAATAAGGATTTACGCATGAAAATCATCCAAGACGAACTGCTCGAAATCAAAGAAAAATATGGAGATGAAAGGCGTTCCGACATTGATTATGCCGGAGGAGACATGAATATCGAAGACCTGATTCCGGATGAAGAAATGGTATTGACCATCTCCCATTTAGGTTATATCAAGCGTACACCGCTCACCGAATACCGAAAACAATCCCGTGGCGGGGTTGGGAACCGTGGTGCAACAACCCGCGATGAAGATTTCTTGGAATACATGGTCATCGCTACCAACCACCAATACATGCTCTTCTTTACCGAAAAAGGGAAATGTTTCTGGATGCGCGTATTTGAAATTCCGGAAGGTTCCAAAACCTCAAAGGGAAGAGCCATTCAAAATCTGATCAATATAGAACCCGACGACAAAGTGAGAGCCTATATCCGAACCCATGACTTGATGGATCAAGAATACGTAAATAATAATTACGTCATCATGGTGACCAAAAAAGGAATCGTTAAAAAAACTTTTTTGGAGGCTTATTCCCGGCCAAGGGTAAACGGAATCAACGCCATTACGGTCCGCGAAGGAGACCAATTATTGGAAGCCAAACTCACCGATGGCAAAAGTGAAATCATGATTGCTTCTCTCAGCGGCAAAGCCATCCGCTTTGAAGACGAAAAAGTCCGCCCGATGGGAAGGACAGCTTCCGGTGTGCGCGGAATTAATTTGGGTTCAGATGAAAATGAAGTAATCGGTATGATTGTCATTCGTGACAAAGAAAATGAAACCGTTTTGGTTGTTTGTGAAAAAGGTTATGGAAAAAGAAGTTCCATCGATGAT
>JAEZDQ010000069.1 GCA_023433225.1 Bacteroidota bacterium
CCCAACAACAGGCTTAGTGGAACCGCTTTCTTTGTACCATCTTGCAGCTTCCGCTTCCAATTGGCCTCCGATCTCACCGATCATCACTACCGCTTCAGTATCAGGGTCATTGATGAAAAGCTCCAAAGCTTCTTTGGTTGTAGTCCCGATGATGGGGTCTCCACCGATTCCAATCGCGGTAGAAATACCGTATCCGGCTTTTACTACCTGGTCGGCAGCTTCGTAAGTTAAAGTTCCGGATTTGGAAACAATCCCGACTTTTCCTTTTTTAAACACAAATCCGGGCATGATGCCCACTTTTGCTTCATCTGCGGTAATCACTCCGGGACAGTTTGGTCCGATTAAAGTAACATCGCGGTTGTCAATATAAGCCTGAACTTTCACCATATCACCTACTGGAATTCCTTCGGTGATACAGATGATAACTTTAATCCCGGCTTCGGCAGCTTCCATAATCGCATCGGCAGCAAATGCAGGCGGAACGAAGATGATGCTCACGTTTGCACCGGCCTTGTCCACGGCATCCTGAACAGTGTCAAATACCGGCCTGTCCAAATGAAGAGTCCCTCCTTTGCCCGGCGTTACACCTCCGACCACGTTGGTCCCGTATTCAATCATTTGTTCAGCGTGAAAAGTCCCTTCTTTACCTGTAAATCCCTGAACGATTATTTTTGAATCTTTGTTTACTAAAACTGCCATTGCTTATATTTTTGGTAGCGCAAATGTATTGATTTTTCAATTCTTAAAAAAACTGATTTTTATCTTTCTGACAAGGCGTACAAAGCAAAACTTGCGAGCCAGTGCTCGCCTTCGTAACTTCCGTCCACGATGGATGGCAAAGAGTGGTTCAAATGTTTGTCGCCTTCATTTTTCAAATGGCCATATTGTTCCGGAAAAGCATTTGCGAGCCGATAGAAAACCCAGGCACGCGAAAAGTTCAACCCATCCAAATGAACCAAATGCCCGTCCTCGCGGTCGGAAACTTTGCCTACTTCCATAGAAAAATCTTTATTACTTAACTGAGGTAAAAAAGAATTCAGCCAGTTTGAAAACTCTTCTTTTTCCAACACCCTTTCCATCAAAGCGACTTCTTCCAGACAAGGTGAAAGAAAATCAAATCCGTCAGGCTCCCAATTAATCGGACAATCGCGGTCATTCAGGTATAATTTTTTGGCTGTTTCTACAATGATGTTTTTGAGGTTTTCATTTTTCGAATGAACCGCATAATCATAGGCGAAACTCATCCCGAATGCGGAATTGGTATGTGTCCCCACACGAAGCGGATAATTTAACTTGGGTAAAAATTCTATGTATCTATCAATTATTAAATCCGAAAGCGGCTGTAAATTTTGGCTTAATTCCTTCCCATCATTCCATGTATCCAGTTCCTGCTGAAGTTTCAACAACCAAGTCCATCCGTACATTCTTTCGTAAGAATATTCCTGCTTGCGATTGAAATAAGCAATTTCCTTTTCGATATTTTCTTTAGAAATATTTTGTGTTAATTTCAAAACAATAGAATCACGGTTTTCCAAATCCGGAAAATCTTTCAATAATTTCACCAGCGACCAATGCCCGTGAACCGATGAATGCCAGTCGAAACATCCGTAAAAAGCGGGATGCAGTTCCTTAGGCGTTCCCAAATCGGAAGCCTCATTCAACACCTGTCCGGTTTTATTGGGAAATTCCACCTGCATACATTTTAGAGGCAAACTTGCCAAACGATTGGCCTGAGCCAAATCAAGGCTGATTGATTTTTCGTCGGTATTTGAAACTTCATTTTGAACAACCTGCGTATTTTCTTTCGGGTCACAGGAAATGAGCAGGAAACTGCTAATTCCTATCGACAGTAGTTTGAATTTCATGTTTTGATTTTTTTCTAAATATAAAAAAAACCTTTTCAATATTGAAATTGAAAAGGTTTATACAAAAACAATTAATCAATTTTGAGTTTAAATCATCTTCAATAAATCATACATCCTTTTGACATCTTCGTCTTTTAGGTCTGCATGGTTTTCCGTAAACTTCATGGATGCTTCAATTTTTGTTTTAGTAAGATGGGATCCCTTCACAAAATCTCCGGCATATTCTTTTATCGCATCTGCCATAATTGCTATTGCGTAATTTTTGGAAATTTCTTCTTGGGTAGATTTTTTACGATTCGAATTGTATTTGATACTTTCATTTAAATGAATTGTTTTCCCGTCAACCTTATATTGGAGGCTGGCTGAAATTTTTAAGTTGGAGGATTTATCAGACTCAACTTCCATCAAAATGACCTGCGTAGTTCCGGCATTCAGATTTTCCAGATTGACTATAACCTTGCTGTCAGATTCAAAAACCGGCTTATAACCATAGAGTTTGGCAATTTTAAATCCCGCAGGCAATTCAATGGTTACTTTTGTTTCCTTTCCCAAATTGTATAACAAACTTTCAACTTCATTGATGAAAACTTTTTGAATATCTTTTTCAGAATCTCCGATGAAATGGTTGGAACCGCGACCGTTTTCAGCTAAACTCCTAAGCAAATCAAAATCTATGGACTGCCCTACGCCTATGGTTGAAATTTCAATTCCTTCATCATTGAATTTTTTAGAATTTGCCAATATGATTTCATGATTCACTTCTCCTGTATTGGTCATTCCATCCGTCAAAAGAATCAATCTGGAATTCATTCCCGGTTTATGCGCTTTCATGATTTCTTCATACCCCAACAACATTCCGGAATTGATGTTTGTAGAACCCGACGGATAAATATTATGGATGACCTGATGAATGGCAGAACGGTCGTTTGTAAGCGTCAGATTCTTTTGCCTGATTTCAGCCACACTGTTAAATACGATAATCGAAAGATTTGTTCCGTCTTCAAGCTCCTTTATAAATGCAATCAATGCATTTTTCACAAATTCCATTTTCCCGCCCGACATAGAACCGCTGTTGTCTATGACCAATGAAACATTGACCTGTTTATCTGTTTTTTCCAATTTATCTTTATAAGGTGTGGCCAGCCCAACTTGTACTATAAATCGGTCATTTAATAAAGTATTATCAAAATCAATGGACAAAACCGGATTGGAATTTTCGGGAATTTTCAGATTGTGTTTGTGGTAATTCACAAAATCCTCTACAATAATCATCCGCTCGTTCAGCATCCCGCTTTCGTTATAAGAATTGAAGCCGTTTGCCTGAAACATAGAGTAAGAGCCTGTAGAAACGCCGTGCTGCCCGAATGCGAAACCAACTACCAAAACCGTAAATACAATCAAACTTGTTTTCATATTTTTTTATTTTAATTTTTCAGCAAGTTTAGCGTTGTCCTTAAAAACCTCTACTGTAAAACCACTTTCTTCTTGCTGTAAAACCACTGTCTGAGCGGTTAGCGTTGATTAACCCATAAAAAGAGGCTGTCTCAAAAACGTTATTTTGAGACAGCCTCTTTAATCTTAGGTTTTTCAATTTAACTTATTTCTTAATGAACTTCGATGAGAACCGCTGATCCGAAGTTTTCAATTCGAAAATGTATTGCCCGGCCGGTAAAGAAGATAAATCGATTGGCGAAAGGTTAGATTGGTTGACGGATTTTGAAACCACTAATTTGCCGTTTAAAGTAAAGATTGAAATTTCAAAATTTTGAATGTTTGGATGGTTGATGTACAATAAATCGCTGACCGGATTGGGATAAATCACAAATTCCGAAGTAGATTCGTCAGAAACGGAAAGTGCGGTCTGAAAATTCGCAGCCAGCAGCCGGTCATTCAATACTTCGAATTCATAAGTAGCATTTTCCGAAACTACCTGGTCATTTTCCGTCCA
The DNA here is from genome assembly GCA_023433225.1 of Bacteroidota bacterium. Taxonomy (GTDB): domain Bacteria; phylum Bacteroidota; class Bacteroidia; order Flavobacteriales; family Weeksellaceae; genus Moheibacter. The sequence goes on from JAEZDQ010000069.1 coordinate 3,814, forward strand.
ATTGATAAAAGTATAACCTTCGTTGGGCACAGCCGTTATGCGGTGTCCAAAAATTTAGCCTGCTGTGTGGCTTGCCCCAATGAGCGGTGCAGAAGTGATTTTTCAAAGCATACACGTCCTTTTATCTCTTTGGTTTTGGCAACCTGTATTGCTTGGGAAAGGAGTACGAGCGAGGTGTCGGGGTCGGAACTGCCAAACTGATAGCTTAAACGCACCAGTGCTTCGGACTTCCTATCGCCCGATGCCGTCTGCACCACACGTCGCAGACTGTCTATTTCATCTTTCACCTGTGCTAATGTTCCTGTTGAAAGTGTCAAAAACAGCACTACGACAAAACCACTCACGACACCGACAGGTATCGAAAAGCTGTTAAGACGTATGGACTTGCTTTGTTTCATAAACAGTAATATATGCCGTAAATTTATCAAATTAATTTAGGTTGCTGTCCTGTGGTTTCACTTTCAGCAGGTTCATATACGATGTGAGTATGTGTTTCAGGGTTTCTGTCAGCACTTCGGCTTCTTTCTCCTGATGTTCTTCTTCGTGGACTATGGTCGGGAATTTCTGCTCCATTTCCATTAAGCGATTATTGATGATGGCGTTGATTTCGTTTTCGCTAGCCAATGTTTCCTTTTGCTTAATACTTAAACGGCTCTGCAATTCGTCCGCTCCGATTTGCCGGGGCGAATGCATGCTGCTGTACATCTCAAAATACTTTTGAAGCAACCACACGATGACCGCCAGCAGACCGATAATCACGATAAATAATAAGGCTAAAGCTATCATACTACATTCTTTTGTTTTTTCTCTTAATTTTTCTCCATTTGACGATTGCCCAAATGATAATGACTACCACAATAAACCCGATAATGAACGGTGCGTAAATCACAAATAAGGTCAGCAACATCGGAAGATACCCCGAAAAAGTGCTTTCCACTTCGTAGGGGTCGCCTGTTTGTATTTCGGTATAGGTCAGCGTTTCCAATGACATCAGGCTCAAATCGTCTATTTTGGCAAACAGGTTTTCGGTTTGTACAAGGGCTTTGTCAAACACAAAATGTTCGTTGTGTTCGTAATAGGTTACAAACAGATTATCTTTTGGTGTGGGCGAAAAGTTGGTTTTCGCTCCGGCATAGAGCTTATACGTTTCGTTGTAGCGGAAACCGAATCCCTGCGAAATTCCATTGATGTTTTCGGGGGTTAAACCGTCCATCAGCTGTACATAAAAACTGCCTTTCTCAATAGGGTTTTTCCAAACGCTACCGCTTTCCAACAGGTAGATAAAAGCGTTTTTTCGTTCGTTGTTATAGCCCTTTCGCACACCTGCATTGTTGGTGTTCACGATAAAATATACTTCTACCGTTTGGCTTTCTTCGGGGGCAAATGCCATTTCCCACACTTTCCAGTTATCGCTAAAACTGCTTATTTTACCGTAATCTCCGTTTTGTTGTTCGAGCAATGGCAACCATTCGTTTTTGGCTTTGATTTTAAATTGGCTCAAACTGTCGAGCGTAACCTGGTTCAAATCCACATTGCCTCCGTAGTAAACTCCATTGATGGGATAGCCCATTTTGAAATTCAGCTTTTCGTTGGTAGTGTTGAGAAACAGGTAAACACCTTTTACCACCGCATAGCCTTTGTACAACTGTATGTAGATGCGTTCCTGTTGCATCTGTACTTTTTTAAAGGTCAGGCTGTCTTCGGGATAGAGCATCGTAAAGACCGTTCCGCCTGCGTTCCATACGCCCGGCTGCGCCGCGTTAGCAAGGGCTTTTTTTGATGAAGTAACAGCAATTAGTAAAAGGACTGTTGCTAAAAGTTTATGTATCGTGTTCATATCTGTATTGTTTTATGGCAAATCTCTTTGCCATAGGTTTTAATACTGTTACAGCAAATAAATTTCTTCCTTATCTGCCGTCAGCATACTCAATATCTGTTTGCCTTTGGCCGGTTTAAACAAAATAACCTTATCTCCGGTATTTAATTTTTCGTACAGCCGATTGTCCACTTTTATATATCCGTGAGTGGTGCGGATAATGTTGGAAGTCCTGCCGTTGTGCGTGTATTTGGACTTGTCTTCCACCAAAGCCGGAATACCCTCTTTGTAGGCAAACTGCTTGTTGCGGTGGTATTGGCGAAGTTCCCGCATAATTTTCCATAGCTGATAAGCCGGAATAAGCATCAACGGGAACAGGAAAACCAAAAAAGCCTGCATACCGCTCCATACCAGCAACAAGGCAATAAACAGCGTTGGCAAAAACCATATCAGCCTTGTTTTTAGTTTCGATTGAAAACCTTTTTTCAAGGCTTGGAAGTCTTCTGGCTTAAACGGTACTTTCTGTGGGATGCTGTTTAAAAACTGCCTGTTGTCGGCATCGGTTTCTGCGGATTGCCGTTGCGACAGCTCATTAACTTCTAACAACAGGGTAAGGTGCGACTTGGGTGCTTGTTCCAAAACGATGGCGTTGCCCACTTTCAGCTTTCCGTAATGTTGCTGTTCTATGGCATATTGTACATCGTCTATGGATACATAATAATGCCGTGAGGTACTGCTGTGGCTACTGCTACTGCCTGTTTTTCCGTTGGGCGAATGTGTGGTCGATGTGCGAACATCTAATTTTTTGTCGGTTATGGTTCCAGTAATGCGGTATTTAAAACCTCTCCGCAAATCTATCACGCTTGTGGAAATCATATAAGCGATGATGCCAAAGAAAAACACGCTAAAGCCGATAAGCATATATTGTCCTGTTTTGTCTTGCAGAAACTGGCTGTCGCTCCAAAAAATGGAATAAAAGCCATAGAACATTCCTGCTACCAAAAACGGGAAAACCAATATGGGTATCAGGTGTTTTCTTATCTTTTTGATGTCCTGTTCATTAAGGGGCAATTTCTCTTTCATCGGATGGAATGTTTATTTCATTTTTCTTACTTTGCTTTCAAAGATTAAATCCATATCGGTGCTACCGCTTTCCGTACCGTCTGCATATTTGTATTTGCTGAAAACCAATCTTCTGTTCGTGTTTTTATAGGTCTTGTCCAATTCTAAATGCCGTATCATATCGCCGTTTTCATTTTTCGCTACGGCAGGTTTGTCCAATACGATTTTTCCGTTTTTTTCTTCCAATAATTTATCCAAATACTGCTCGTCCTGTTGGAATAATTTTCGTTTTTCAAACACATATTGCAAAGCATCGCCTGTTGTTTCTACTTCAAAATCGTACTGATGAAAAGGATTGTTGAACCGGACAACCCCAGGTTTCGCACCGGAAATGATAGCAAATACCAGGTCTTCGTTATATACATAATGTGTGGTGCTTTTTTTGCCATTGGCTCGCAGGTCTGTTTCTGTAACCACGTTTTTGTTATGGTCGAAAGTGGCGGTTGTAGAACCTTGTCTGTCTGCATATATTCGCTGAATGCTTTTTACCATTCCGCTGTTTTCATACGTGAAAGTATCGGTGTAGTTGGTATATTTCCCGGTGGAAGTTATGTGTGTCAGTTTACTTTATCCGTCATAATGCAACTTTTGTGTGCCATCAAAACCTTTATTGGTAGTAACGGTGTTGATGCTGTCTAAAACGCCATTTTTATACACATAGTTGTGGGCGGTTTCGCTTGCAAAATCGCCTAAAACCCGAATATAATCCTGAATGATAAAACCATCTTTATTGAACGATTTTACTAAAACAGTCGTAGGCTCATAGCCCACG
>JAEZDQ010000014.1 GCA_023433225.1 Bacteroidota bacterium
GTATCGGCCATACTGCGGGGATGGACGATGACCGCTTCCACTTGAACCGGAGCCGAACCGGAACGGGCTTTTTCTTCGGAAGGGGCTTCTTTTCGGGTAAAAAAAAGAAAATACCCCAAGAGGAGGATTCCCAAAACCACGACGGCATAAATGATATATTTCAATTTCATTTGATTTTTCCTTGTTTTCAATTTTACCATCTTTTTAAAAATTCATTGAATTCATCCATAAAAGGTTTGCTCACGTCAATGTGGGTGGAACCTATTTTCACACTGCTTTTGCCAACCGCCGTCACTTTGTCCAATGCAATGATAAAGGATTTGTGTACGCGCATGAATTGATTCGAAGGCAATTGTTCTTCCAGTGATTTGAGCGTAATGATGGACATCAGGGGTTTCTCGGTGTTTTCCACATAAATTTTCGCATAATCCTTGAAACCTTCAATGTATAAAATGCTATGGATATCGACCCGAACTTTTTGGTGCTGGATGTTCAGGTAAAGGTATTGCGGTTCGGTGGGAGCCTTCGTCGCCACCCGGCTGTCACGGATCATTTGGGTTTGTTTGAGGGCCTTGTTTGCCGCGCGGTGGAAGTCTTCATAGACAAAGGGCTTGAGGAGGTAGTCGAGCACATCAAGTCGATAACCTTCCAGCGCATATTGTTCAAAAGCGGTGGTGAAGATGATTTGAACCGGGTTTTCCCTTTCGCGTTTGCCAATCATCCTTGCTAACTCAATGCCGGTAATATCGGACATTTGGATATCAAGAAAGACCAAATCCACCGGATTTTCATACAGGAAATTGAGTGCATCCCAGGCATTGGTGAAACTCCCGTTCAACTTCAGGAAAGGTGTCTGCCGGATGTAATTTTCCAGCAACATCAATGCCGGCGGCTCATCGTCAATAGTTATGCAATTTAAAATCATTGGAAATCTATTTTGAGTCTAACCACAAAAGTTTCTCCCTCACCCGGTTCGGAATGGAGTTCATATTGACCCGGATAAAGCAAATCCAGCCTCCTGCGGGTATTGGCCAGCCCGATGCCGTTGCTTTCTTCCAAAGACTGCCTTTTGGACAATAAGGAATTGGCTACTTCAAATTTAATCCGTTTTTCTTTTTGGATGAGTTTTATCTCGATAAAACATTCTTCACTGGTGCTGACACCATGTTTGAAAGCATTTTCCACAAATGGCAGCAATAACATCGGTGCGATTGTCAAGTCCGGGTTTTCCACTTGGAATTCGGTTTCCAATCGTACTTTATCGGTCAAACGGAGTTCCATCAACCCGATGTAATCCCGGATAAATGCGATTTCTTTGCCCAAGGTCGTGGTATTGGCCTGGCTGTCGTACAGCACATAGCGCATCATCTGTGAAAGGTTCGAAATGGCTTTGCGCGCCACATCGCCGTCGATGAGCGTATAGGAGTAAATATTGTTGAGCGTATTGAAAAAAAAATGGGGATTGATTTGGGCTTTCAGGTAAGTAAGCTCGGAGCTGAGCCGTTCCTGTTCCAGTTCCTGCCGGCGTTTTTGTTCGTTCTGCCATTTTTTGCTGATGGCGAGGACCAAACCGATGGCAATCAGCAGCAAATCAAGGATTGGGATGATTTTATCGTAATAGCCTTTGCCAAAGAAAGGGTTGATTTGTGTCAGAACCCCATCTACCGTATCAAAGTCAATATCCCGGAAAACACCTTTGCCCAATCGAACTATCAAACGGTCGGCCATGCGGCTGAAAAGGATGTGCCCGCTGACCGCCAATGTAGTCAGGAAAATGTAGAATGGATATTTTTTTTCTAAAAACCACTTTGGAATGAGTACCGTGGAATGAAAATAATACAAAGCGATGAGGCTGCTCATCAGGATGCTTTGTTTGACCCAAAAAATTACCGTCGGATTGCAGTCACAAGTCAGCAGATATTGGAAAAAAAGCGTATAGGCCAAAATTACCCAGGCGAAAACCTGAATGTAAATTTGTATATTTTCCTTGAACGATTTGCGCCAGAAATCCATGTTGAAATGCTACCTTTTACAAGTTTACGGCAGATTTAAGAAATTCCTGCTATCATTCGACCAATGACCGGAATTTATCGACCAACGAGAAAATTCGTAGACGATGAATGAAGTTTTTAACGGAACTGTGGTCTTAATCTGGAAATTCTTAGCAAAAAAAAAGCCGGATGAATTTTTCAACCGGCTTTGTACTTTTGGGAGAGTGCGACTTTAAAATTTGTAAGCCGCGCCTATACCCGCCGAGGTAATATTCGAAAAATTGCTGTAAACAGGGGCTACGTCTAATTTGGCAGATACTCCTTTTACGAAAACAAATGCTTGGAAGTATTCATTTTGCCATCCGCCTTTGGGTTGGAAAAAGAAACCACCGTTGTAATCTTTATTCAAACTCAAGGCGAATCCTAAATCCAATCCGGCAAAAAATTGATCCAAGAAATCGTACTGTGCACTTGCGGCAATGGGCAACAAGGTCAATCCTTTGAATTTGGTTCCGGTGTTCGCAATTTCCTTTCCGGTGAACATATCCAATCCGGCTGTTCCTCCTACGTGTAAATTGTCCATAACCGGATAGAGGTAAGAAACTTCCGCACCAAAATTGAATCCGAAATAATCAGAAGCATCGCCAACGGGCACCCCAATGTGGGCACCGGCTTTCAATCCTTCTTGCGCACAAGCTGTTCCCAAACCGAAAACAGCAATGGCCAAGCTTAACATTAATTTTCTCATATACTTATTTTAATTTACAAATTTATTCGGTTTTCTCATTTGGTCAACAATTTATACAAATCATTGGTTTCTTTTTCCGCATAAGAGGAATCGATCATTTCGGCAATGCCCAACAATTCGCTTACAAAGCGGAATTGCCCGTCGATGTTGGCTTCCTCGCGGCGATCCATATTGCCGTCGCTCATGTATTGCTGGTAGGATTGGATCAGCTTCTCCTTAACGGGTGTAAATTCGGAACGGAAGAGTTTGAGCGCGTTCTCTGAATTGCCTTGTTGGAGGAACCGGCCGACTTCGCCATAAACCAAGAGGGAGTAATCGCTCCTCGCATCTCGTAAATCCCGGGCAACCGTGTAACGCAAATGAGCGGGCAATGATTCATAGAAATCGATTTTTTCAATGAGACGTTGACGGGTCGTATTCAACAGTTCTTTTGCCTTTTGGGTATCACCGGCTTTGTGGTATGCCTGAGCAATTCTTTCGGTACTCAATCCATAATCGTACCGAGGCTGGTCAGGAATCATTTCCATGACTTTGTCGAGAACCGATTTGGCTTTGGCTTTTTCGCCCGACTGGGCCAAATCTTCAGCCAAACGTACCGCAATGTTCCGATAGGTATTTGTGTAATTTCGGTCGGTATTGGAGAAAGAAGCGTTGTCTAAATTGTAATTGGCCCATTCGAAAGATTGGAAATTTTCATACAAAGCTGTTATATTGCTCCGGCCGATTTTACCTCCTGCGCCGAAACGGTTGTAAATCGGTACGAGTTTATAAGTAAAACCACTGTATTCCAAATAATCGTTCAGGTAAAATATATTATTGGGATCCGAAATGCCGCCTCCGCTGAAATAAATGGCACGGTCCCAGTTGTAATTGGCAAACAAATCAAGCATTAAGAGTTCCGATTTATACAATTGGGTTTTTCCTAAGGTAATCGTGATTTGATCCACCATTTCCCCGGCGTCTTTGGCAGAAACAATTCCATATTTTACCGCGTTTTCCTTGTTCACCGGAATCACAATTTTGCTGACCGGAAGGTAATTTACGGCCCCCGCCGGATAGCCGTAATATTCCGCAATGGCCTGCTTGGCGGGATTTTTATTGTCTAAAATGAATGCCATGGCTTCTTGGGCGGTCATGCTGTCCTGAACCAAGTATTTTTCCAAAGGTTTGATGGAATGGTACATTTCCTTGATGCCCGCCGGGTCATAGCCGGGATCAGTCAAATAGGCAGCAATTTGTTCTGCCGGGAGTTCCATCACTTCTGCAACACTTAAATTTGTATCTGGCCTGATGATGCTGTACAGTTCCCCAAAGATGGACTGAATATGCCGGGAAGCCACAATGATGTTGTCATTGGAATTCAATTGGTAATTTTTCAATTCCATTTGGTGAGGAAGTGCTTCCGCCTGATAGGTTTTCCGGTAAGCTTGTTCAATGTTCCAAGGTGAACCCAAAAGCGTATAATTCACAACTTTTACGTCGTCCCGGAAATGTTCGGTTTCCTGTAGGCCCCAAAGCGGATAGGTATCATTGTCACCATATACAAACAGGATAGAATTCGGGTCTAATTTATTAAGGTAATTATGGGCAATGGCATAGGCACCTTCTCTTTTGGAGCGGTCGTGGTCATCCCAATTCTGGAAACCCATGAGCATCGGAATGATGAGGCAAATCGAAGTAATGATTGCCGGAACCGCGGGTTTCAATTCCCTTTTCTTAATTTTTTTGGTGATTAAATAAATCCCTTGAACACCCAAGCCTACCCAAATGGAAAAAGCATAGAAGGAACTCACCAAAGCGTAATCCCGCTCACGGGGTTCAAAAGGCTTCACACTGGTATAAAAGATAATCCCTACGCTGGTCAATAAAAACAAGGACAAAACCGCCCACCAATGCCCGACGTTCCGGTTGAGGTGGACAAAGAATCCGATTAAGCCCAAAATCAGCGGCAACATATAGTACTTGTTATTCCCTTTATTTTCTTTGTATACGGCCGGAAGTTCAGATTGGTCACCCAACCTCGAATTGTCGATAAACGAAATCCCGGTAATCCAGTTTCCTTTGGTCACTTCCATATTGCCTTCCCAATCATTTTGTCTACCGGAAAAATTCCACATGAAATACCTGAAAAACATATAGTCGATTTGGTAATTCATGAAATAATTGAAATGCTGTGAAAAACTGGGTGGCCGGATGTCTAACATAGCCGAGTTTTTCTGTAATTCCGCGATGGTTAAGGAGCCGTTTTCTTTCTTTTCCAATAATTGGTTATAGGTTTGTTCCGCGATCTGGCGCTTCTGAGCGCGCATTTCTGGATGGTCTTCCATATTGTTGAAGAACAACGGGTTCAATGAAAATTCGGGATAGCCGTACATCGCTGCGTAATTTTCCATCACGTCCGGCGCATAATTGAACATCCTTGGGAAAAATTGAACATGTTTTTCGCTGTAAATATATTCCCTGCGATCCGATACTTTGATGTATTTGCCTGAAGCATTGTCTTTCACATAATTTGCTCCCCGGACTTCAAATTTATAATTTCCGTCGGCGGTGGTTTCAATCCCATCGTCAGCGATATGTGCTGTATAAGCCGGGCCTTTGAAAACCGGCCAATCACCATATTGTTCCCGGTTGAAATAATCGAGCATGCCCAAAGCCGTATCCGGGTCATTCAAATTCATATGCGGATTGGCATTGGCACGTACCGGAATTACTAACCAAGCCGAAAAACCGATGAGCATAAACAGAATGGAAAGCACCATTGTATGACCCAGTTTCCAATTGTATTTTCGGGTGTATTTTAATGCTAACCAAAAAACTATCCCCAAAATTATAGCTGCTACGACCGTCCCTGAATTGAAGGGCAATCCGAAATTATTGACAATAAACATTTCTGTTTCACCAAAAAACGTCATCACCCATTTGAATAGAAAGGCAAAAACAATACCCAAGA
>JAEZDQ010000025.1 GCA_023433225.1 Bacteroidota bacterium
ATCTTGTAGGGTCAAAAAACGACATAGAATTTTCTTTAAATAATATTTATTTAGAAGATTCTCAGAATAAGATTGTAATTAATTCATTTGAAGAACTAAAACCGAACGAATTTATTGGTAACTGGAAAATTACAAATTGATTTGATAAAACTCCGATTTCACTTGCCCCGATGGCGCGGATTTGCAATCCGTGCCTTTACTCTCTCGGATTTGAACCCTGATCTCGCGGATTTGAAATTCGTGAATATTCAATTCAATATTTATAGCTAATTTTTAAATTTATTGAAAATCAATTACCTAAGATTTTTTAAAAACACAGTTCCAATCTTTCCCAAAAAATACTTATCTATAATTTGTGTTGTACAAAAGTTTTCTTACATTTGCACACTCTTTTTTAGGGGTGGATTCTGCCTATTTCACAGATAGTTAAGCTGAAACCCTTATTAAGAGCAGGAAATTAAAAATTAAATCAGTAAAAAATGTCAGGAATCATTGGAAAGAAAATTGCCATGACGAGCTTGTTCGATGAGAACGGGAAAAACATCCCTTGTACCATCATCCAGGCCGGTCCCTGCGTCGTAACACAGGTCAGAACCGAGGATAAGGACGGATACAAATCCGTACAGCTTGGTTTCGATGACGCAAAAGAGAAGAACACTTCCGCTGCTTTGAAAGGCCATTTCAAAAAAGCGGGAAGCACGCCAAAAAGAAAATTGGTGGAATTTTACGGAGCATTTGTTGACGAATTGGAACTTGGGAAAGAAGTAACCGTGGACATCTTCAAAGAAGGGGAATACGTGGACATCACAGGAGTTTCAAAAGGAAAAGGTTTCCAAGGTGTAGTAAAACGCCACGGTTTTGCCGGGGTCGGACAAGCTACCCACGGTCAGCACAACCGTTTGAGAGCACCGGGGTCCATCGGTGCGGGTTCAGACCCTTCACGTGTATTCAAAGGAATGCGTATGGCGGGAAGAATGGGTGGTAAAAACGTGACCATTCAGAACTTGAATGTAATTAAAATAGACAACGAAGAAAACCTTTTGATCGTGAAAGGTGCGGTTCCGGGTCCTAAAAATTCATACGTAATCATCAGAAAATGGAATTAACAGTACTAAACATACAAGGTAAAGAAACCGGAAAGAAAGTTTCTTTAGACGATTCAATCTTTGGAATCGAGCCAAGTGAGCATACTGTTTATTTGGAAGTGAAACAATACTTGGCAGCACAACGCCAAGGAACGCATAAAGCAAAAGAACGTGCGGAAATCGCAAAATCTACCCGTAAAATCAAAAAACAAAAAGGAACCGGTACTGCCCGTGCGGGTTCTGCCAAATCTCCCGTTTTCAGAGGAGGTGGCCGTGTTTTTGGTCCAAGGCCGAGAAGCTATGATTTCAAATTGAACAAAGCACAAAAGAAACTGGCTAAGAAATCGGTTTTGAGCCAAAAGTTGAAAGACAATGAAATCACCGTGGTAGAAGACTTTTCATTTGAAGCACCAAAAACCAAAGGGTTCCAGGAAGTGTTGAAAGCCTTAGGCTTGGACACCAAAAAATCCTTATTCGTGTTGGGCGAATCAAATAAAAACGTATATTTGTCGTCCCGAAATTTACAAGGAACTAAAGTCGTAAATAGTTCAGAATTAAATATTTATGATATGATTAATGCTTCGCAAGTAGTATTTTTGGAAGGTTCTTTGGGGCAACTTCAAGAAAATTTAAGCAAATAAAACGAAAAAGATATGTCAGTTTTAATCAGACCCGTAATCTCCGAAAAGGCAACCAATTCCAGTGAATTGTTGAGCCAGTATTCGTTTTATGTACACACCAAGGCAAACAAACTGCAAATCAAAAATGCAGTTGAAAAAGCTTACGGTGTAAACGTAGTGAAAGTGAGTACCCTTATTTCAGCGCCCAAAGTGAAATCCCGTTTCACCAAAACCGGTGTCCAAGTTGGGAAAACCAATAAGCTGAAAAAAGCCATCATCCACGTAGCAGAAGGACAAGAAATAGATTTGTTTAGTTAATAAAAGTAGAATGTAAAATTGTAGAAAGTAAAAGTAAAAAGTCATTTGAAATTTTGAATACTTAATACTTTACACTTAATACTTAATACTTATTTTTAAATGTCAGTTAGAAAATTAAAACCTATCACTCCCGCTCAGCGTTTCAGAATTGTAAACAATTTTGACAATGTAGAGTCTGTGAAACCGGAGAAATCTCTCACGGTTGGTAAAAAAAGAAGCGGCGGTCGTAACCATTCCGGTAAAATGACCATGCGCTACATAGGGGGTGGACACAAGCAAAGCTATCGTATCATCGATTTCAAAAGAGACCGTGAAGGAACTGCAACTGTCGAGTCAATTCAATACGACCCGAACAGAACCGCTTTCATCGCATTAATCGCTTATGAAGACGGTGAAAAACGATATGTGATTGCTCAGAATGGACTGAAGAAAGGCCAGACTATTGAATCGGGTGACAACGTTGCCCCCGAAGTAGGAAACACAATGAAATTGAAAAACATCCCTTTGGGAACCGTTGTTTCATGTATTGAGTTGAGGCCCGGTCAGGGAGCTTTGATGGCGAGAAGTGCCGGATCCTATGGGCAATTGGTTGCCCGGGAAGGCAAATACGCAACCATTAAACTTCCAAGTGGAGAAAGCCGTATGATTTTGACGGAATGTAAAGCAACTATCGGAGTCGTATCCAACTCAGACCACCAGTTGGAAGTTTCCGGTAAAGCAGGTAGAAGCAGATGGAAAGGACGTCGTCCTCGTACAAGACCGATGGTGATGAACCCGGTTGATCACCCGATGGGTGGTGGTGAAGGCCGTGCGACCGGTGGTATTCCTCGTTCTAGAAATGGTATGCCTTCTAAAGGTTATAAAACCAGATCCAAGAAAAAGGCATCTAACAAATATATTGTTGAAAGAAGAAAGAAATAAGCTATGGCACGTTCATTAAAAAAAGGACCATTCATCCATTATAAATTAGATAAAAAAGTACAAGATAACGTAGAATCTGGCAAGAAAACCGTGATCAAAACCTGGTCAAGAGCTTCCATGATCTCTCCGGACTTTGTAGGACAGACTTTCGCGGTTCACAACGGGAAACAATTCATCCCGGTGTATGTAACTGAAAACATGGTAGGGCACAAATTGGGAGAATTTTCTCCAACCCGTACATTCAGAGGGCACGCAGGTGCAAAAAATAAAGGTAAAAAATAAGTAGGCAATGGGATCCAGAAAAAGAATAAGCAACGAAAAACTCAAGGAAGCACACAAAGATTTGGCTTTCGCGAAGTTGAACAATTGTCCTACCTCTCCCCGTAAAATGCGTTTGGTAGCAGACATCATCCGTGGAGTAGAAATTCAGAAAGCATTAGGGATTTTGAAATATTCCAAACAACACGCTTCTGATAAATTAGAAAAACTTTTATTGAGCGCAATTGCCAACTGGCAGGTGAAAAACGAAGGAGCCGATGTAGAAGAGGCAGACCTTATCGTGAAAACCATCACAGTAGACAGCGGACGCCAGTTGAAAAGAATCCGTACCGCACCTCAGGGTAGGGCACACCGGATCAGAAAACGTTCCAACCATGTAACATTGGTTTTGGGAACCAAAGAAGATAAAGTTAAAGCAGAAGACAAGAAATAATATGGGACAGAAGACTAATCCAATCGGGAATCGTTTAGGAATCATCAGAGGATGGGACTCAAACTGGTACGGTGGAAATGACTACGGTGACAAAATCGCTGAAGATGCCAAAATTCGTGAATATTTGAAAGCACGTCTTTCAAAAGCGGGCGTATCTCGGATTTACATCGAACGTACATTGAAACTCATTACCATTACCGTTACAACAGCTCGTCCCGGAATTATTATCGGAAAAGGCGGTCAGGAAGTAGATAAATTAAAAGAAGAATTGAGGAAAATTACCGGAAAGGAAGTTCAAATCAACATCTTCGAAATCAAACGACCTGAATTAGACGCAGTTTTGGTGGCAGACAGCATTGCAAGACAAATCGAAAATCGTATTTCGTACAGAAGAGCAATCAAAATGGCTATCGCTGCAGCAATGAGAATGAACGCAGAAGGAATCAAAGTTCAAATTTCCGGTCGATTAAACGGTGCTGAAATGGCACGTTCGGAATCTTATAAAGACGGACGTATTCCTTTATCAACCTTCCGTGCAGACATTGATTACCACGTAGGCGAAGCACATACAACCTATGGCCGAATGGGGATTAAAGTTTGGATCATGAAAGGAGAGGTTTACGGAAAACGTGAGTTATCGCCACTGGTAGGATTGCAAAAAAAGCAAACCAAAAAGAGACCGGAAGGTGGAAGAGGCGGTGACCGCAAAAGACAATCACGTTAATTATTAATGATTAAGATTTAAAAGAAATGTTATCACCGAAAAGAACAAAATTTAGAAAGACCCAGAAAGGCAAGATGAAAGGAGTCACCAAAAGAGGTGCCGAACTTGCCTACGGAACCTTCGGTATCAAATCTTTGGACGAAGCATTCGTTACGGCACGCCAGATTGAAGCAGCCCGTATTGCCGCTACTCGTTTTATGAAAAGAGAAGGACAATTGTGGATTAAAATATTTCCGGATAAACCCATCACCAAAAAACCCGCAGAGGTTCGTATGGGTAAAGGTAAAGGAGCTCCCGAATACTGGGTAGCGCCCGTTCAGCCCGGAAGGATTTTATTTGAAGTGGGTGGAGTTCCTCAGGACGTGGCAACCGAAGCATTGCGCTTAGCCGCTCAGAAACTCCCGGTAAAAACTAAGTTCATCGTAGCAAGAGATTATTCTGCTTAAAACCCTAAAAATTAACAGATGAAAGCATCAGACATCAAAGATTTAAGCATAGAAGACATCAAAGCAAAATTGGAAGAAGAAAAAACCAATTATGCCAAATTGAAAGTGAACCACAAAGTATCCCAACTGGAAAATCCTTTGTCCATTCGCAAAGCGCGTAAATACATAGCAAGATTGGAAACCGTGTTGAGCCAAAAAACAGCTCAACAGTAAAAACTGTCTCAAGATGGAAAGAAATTTAAGAAAAGAAAGAATAGGTTTGGTAACCAGCAACAAGATGGAAAAAACCATTGTGGTTTCCGAAACCAAAAAGCAAAAACACCCATTCTATGGGAAATTCGTTAAAAAAACGAAGAAGTACACCGCGCACGACGAAAACAACGAGTGCAACGAAGGAGACACCGTCCGAATCTCTGAAACACGACCGTTGAGCAAGAGCAAAAGATGGAGATTAGTAGAAATCATAGAAAGAGCCAAGTAATATGTTACAACAGGAATCAAGATTAAAAGTAGCCGATAACACAGGAGCGCGTGAAGCCCTTGTTATCCGTGTTTTAGGCGGAACCAAAAGACGTTATGCGTCGGTTGGAGACAAAATCGTTGTGGCAATCAAAGAAGCAACCCCTTCCGGAAATGCCAAGAAAGGAACCGTCTCCAAAGCGGTAGTGGTTCGTACCAAAAAAGAAGTAAGAAGAAAAGACGGTTCTTACATCCGATTTGACGACAATGCCTGCGTATTGCTCAATGCTCAAGGAGAAATGAGAGGAACACGTGTGTTCGGTCCCGTTGCAAGAGAACTACGCGACAAAGAATATATGAAAATCGTATCACTGGCCCCTGAGGTTTTATAAATTTAAGACGATGTCAAAATTGAAAATTAAAAAAGGAGACAACGTGGTCGTTTTGTCAGGTTCTTCAAAAGGAACAAAAGGTTCCGTCTTGAAAGTTTTCCCGGACAAAGCAAAAGCGATTGTTGAAGGTGTCAATGTTATTAAAAAACACACCAAACCCAATGCACAAAACCCACAAGGAGGAATCTTGGAAACCGAAGCACCCATTTATGTAAGTAAATTGGCCTTGGTAGATTCAAACGGGAAACCCACTCGTGTTGGTTATGAAATGAAAGACGGCAAAAAAGTGCGAGTTGCCAAGAAAACCGGTAAAGAAATTTAAGAATGAGTACAAAGACATATACACCGCGTCCGCAACTGAAATACAAAGAAGAAATCGTTCCCGCTTTGAAGGAAGAATTCTCTTACACTTCAGTGATGCAGGTTCCGAAATTACAGAAAATCGTAATCAGCCAAGGTCTGGGAGCAGCAACCGCCGACAAGAAAATCGTTGATTATGCAATCGAAGAATTGGAACTGATCACCGGTCAAAAAGCAGTCGGAACTGTTTCCAAAAAAGACGAAGCCGCATTTAAATTGCGTAAAGGAATGCCGATTGGAGCCAAAGTTACTTTGAGAGGAACCAAAATGTACGAATTCCTCGATAGATTGGTTTCTTCGTCCTTGCCGCGAATCCGTGACTTCAACGGAATCAGCGCAAAAGGTTTCGACGGAAGAGGAAATTACAACCTTGGAATCACCGAACAGATCATATTCCCGGAAATCAACATCGACAAAGTGAAAAAAATCCAAGGGATGGACATTACTTTTGTAACTTCCGCGAATACCGACAAAGAAGCAAAAGCTTTATTGGCAAAATTCGGTTTACCATTTAAAAAAGACAATAAGTAAAATGTAGAAAGTACAAAGTATAAAGTAAATTTTGAGCGAAGCAAAATAAATACTTAATACCTAATACTTAATACTTAATACATAAAAATTATGGCAAAAGAATCAATGAAAGCGCGCGAGCGCAAAAGAGAAAAACTGGCAGCTAAATATGCGGCAAAACGCAAAGCATTGTTAGAAGCAGGTGACTATGAAGGACTTCAGAAATTACCAAAAAATGCTTCTCCCGTGCGTTTGCACAACCGTTGCAAACTGACAGGCCGCCCAAGGGGTTACATGAGAACCTTCGGGCTTTCACGTGTTACCTTCCGTGAAATGGCTAACAACGGATTGATTCCGGGTGTTAGAAAAGCAAGCTGGTAAGATAAATTTTAATTTAACATCACTCTGAGCCTGTTGAGGAGTGAGTGATAACATGATATGAAAATCCAGTCTCTCTTTGAGGGATTGGATTTTCCTGTTTTTTTAATTTAAATTCTAAACAGAAAACAAAACTTCCTACTACTGTTTGAAATTAAATGCCCAACATGAGCTTTTCGGATTTTCATTTTATAAAACCCATCCGTGCCATTCTGTCACTTAGCGGCTGACAAAAAAATCCAATATCCCCGTTGGCATAATCATTGACTATTGTTTCAGAAATTAATCTAAAACAAAAAATCAAATAGAAATGAGTAAAATTATAGGAATTGACTTAGGTACTACAAACTCCTGCGTAGCAGTAATGGAAGGTAGCGAACCGACTGTTATCCCAAATGC
>JAEZDQ010000211.1 GCA_023433225.1 Bacteroidota bacterium
GGAATATATAAGGCTCACCGGTTTTGCGCCTTTGGTCTTTGTGGGCATCCACCGCCAAATCAAAGGCTTTGCGAATGAGTTTCTTATCGTCTTTGGTCAGCGTTTGGTAAGTATGTTTCAACATTTCCTTATAACGCCGCGTAATCTCCTGGTTTTCTTTCTCTACCGCGTCTAAAATCTTTTCTTCTGCCATACAAGGGTTAAAGTTAGCTGTTTTATAAAAATGCTACAATATGTCTTTTATCAATTCAGGCGGTCGGCCGATGACGGCATTTTCGCCGTTGATTACAATTGGCCTTTCAATCAGTTGCGGATGAAGCACCATCGCAGCGATGATTTGTTGATCATTTAAAAATTTATCTTCATAAATTTCTTTCCAAATCGGTTCATTTTTCCGTACCAAATCAATGGGATCCATCTTGAGCGTTAGAATAACTTTTTTCAAATCTTCGGCTTCTGGCGGCTCTTTCATGTAATGAATGATTTCAAAATCTTTTCCCGAAGCTTCCACAATAGCAAGGCCTTCTCTGCTCTTACTGCACCGTGGATTATGATAAATTTGTATCATCTTGTTTAGTTTTTGCTTAAATTTATACAAATTAATTCAAATGAAAAATTTACTTTATATATTCCTTTGTTTAGAGTTTTTGACAAGTTGCGGCACTACTTTACCTCATCAATCGGAAACCGGTTCGCTTTCATTTGAAAAAAATGAAGAAGACGAATACGACATCATCGTACTCGACCCGCAATACGAATCTTACTTGGCAAGCATCGCACGACCCATGCACTTTTATTCCGAAAATTATTACAAATCAAAAAATCGTATTTACGTAAATGAATGGAACATAAGGCATTCCCAGCCTTTTACATACGACCCTGATTTTTATGCTTTGCGAATAGACTACGATCCCAATATGGATTACGGCATTTTATTGGAGTACAAATTGTATAATTTCTTCGAATTCATCAAATGGAAATACAAAGTAGATTTAAACTTTAGCAGATAAGCATTATCTTTGCCCTCATGTTCAATAATGAAATTTTAAAAGATTTAAACCAGAGGATCAAAGACTTACACTCCTATCTTCAAATTGAAAACAAGCAGATTGAAATAGCGAACGAAGAAGAACGCGTTGCTTCACCTGACTTTTGGAATAACCCCAAAGAAGCCGAAGTCTTCATGAAAGAACTTCGTTCCAAAAAGAAATGGGTGGAGGACTACCAAGCCGTTGTCAATGCTTACAATGATTTGGAAGTTATGGCCGAATTCCAAAAAGAAGGCGACGCTACCCAAGAAGAAGTGGAAGCCCAGCACCAGTTGACAGCGAAATTGCTCGAAGACATCGAATTCAAGAATATGCTTTCAGAGGAAGGTGATAACCTGAGTGCCGTTCTACAAATCACCGCCGGAGCCGGCGGAACCGAAAGCTGTGACTGGGCGGGAATGTTGATGCGGATGTATTTGATGTGGGCCGAAAACAACGGATACAAAGTAAAAGAACTCAATTACCAGGCAGGCGACGTCGCCGGCGTTAAAACCGTCACATTGGAAATTGACGGGGAATTTGCTTTTGGTTACCTCAAAGGTGAAAACGGTGTCCATCGCTTGGTGAGGATTTCACCATTTGACAGCAACGCGAAACGGCACACGAGTTTTGTCTCGGTCTATGTCTATCCACTGGTGGACGATACCATTGAAATCGACGTAAACCCCAGCGATGTAGAGTTACAGACTTCGCGTTCGGGAGGAGCCGGAGGCCAAAATGTTAACAAGGTGGAAACCAAAGTTCAGTTGACACATAAGCCAACTGGAATTGTCGTGGTTTGCCAAGTGGAACGCTCGCAGTTAGCCAACCGGGAACGCGCGATGCAAATGTTGAAATCGGAATTATACAAAATCGAATTGGAAAAACGAATGGCTGCCCGAAGCGAAATCGAAGCCAATAAAATGAAAATCGAATGGGGCTCGCAAATCCGGAATTATGTAATGCACCCATACCAATTGGTCAAAGATGTCCGTACCGGATACGAAACCAGCGATGTACAATCAGTCATGAACGGTGAAATCGATGAATTCCTCAAAGCATTTCTGATGCTGATGGGACAGAAAGAAGATGTGGAATGATGAAAACTTATTTGATTTTCCTGTGGCTCTTCTTGAGTGGAATGCTCTTTTCCCAAACTATTCCATCCAAAGGTAAATCTATTGGGGATTTTGTTCCGGCAAATTGGAAAATCTTCCAACAAGCCGAAGGCGATTTAAACAAAGATGAAAAACCGGACGCGGTATTGATTATTGAAAATACCAACCCCGATTTAATCTTTGTAAACGAAGATTCGGGAAATTCCCAAATCAATCTCAATTCCCGCTATTTATTGATTCTGTTCCAAACCGACAATGGATATGAACTAATGGAATTAAACAAAACTTTTCTACCGTCGGAAGGTAATGTTGAAGAACCTTGTTTGATCGATCCGCTCATGGAAGGGGGCATTGAAATCAAAAAAGGTTCCTTACTTCTAACGCTAAATTATTGGTCAAGTTGCGGTTCATGGACCACAAATACAAACATTTATACCTTTCGTTTCCAGAAAGATGAATTTGAATTGATTGGTTTTGACACGAATGAATTTCATCGTGCAACGGGAGAAACCACCTCTACGAGCATCAATTTCTCCACCAAAAAAATGAGTATTACAACAGGTGGAAATCTATTTGAAGATGAAGCTGCTGAAACCCAATCGACAGAAAAAACCGAATGGAAGAATTTCCAACTAACTGAACTAAAAAACCTGAAAACCTTAAAAGTTCCAATGGAATGGGAATGGATGGGTTGTTATATTTAAATCTATAAAATGAAAATTGTAATCGGGGGTGCGGGAGAAGTGGGTTTCCATTTGGCCAAATGGCTTTCAAAAGAAATGTTGGATGTTGTCGTCATCGATACGGACAAAGAAAAATTACATAACATCGAAAGCAATCTGGACGTAATGGTTCATCGTGGTGACATTACTTCTTTTGATTCTTTACGAGCCATCAAAGTAGAAGAGGCCGATATTTTCATCACCGTAACCCAGCTTCAAAACACCAATTTAACCAGTGCGCTCATCGCCAAGAAAATGGGAGCCAAACGAACCATCGCCCGGATTACCAACCCGGAATTCCTGAGACGGGAAAATGCAGTAGCCGTTCAGCGCATCGGCATTGATGTCCTCATCAGCCCTGAACAATTGGCCGCGCTCGAAATCCATCAATTGGTAGAAGAGTCCGCATTCAATACCATGCACGCCTTTGCCAATGGCGAACTCAAACTATTCGGAACAGTTTTGGACAAAGATTGCAAAGTCTTGGGCAAACAAGTCAGGGAAGTGATTGATGTTTCCCGACAAATTCCGCATTTTATGCCCATAGCTATCATCCGAAACAATGAACGTGGAGGCGGACATGAAACGATTATTCCGCGTGGAGATACTGTTTACCAGTTAAATGACCAAGTTTATTTCATCGCCCTGAAACATGCCACGGCGGAGATTTATAATTTATTGGGAAAAAAACAAGAATTCTATAAAAACGTCATCGTATTAGGAGGCGGAAGCATCGGTAAAAAAACGGTTAGTCTTTTAAAAGAAAGCAAACACAATGTAAAACTCATTGAAAAAGACCGTAATAAGGCATTTGATTTGGCAGATGAGTTGAACAATATACTCATCATCCATGGTGACGGCCGCGACGGCGACCTGCTCGAAGAAGAAGGAATCGGAAATTCAGACGCATTCATCGCGGTGACCGGAAGTTCCGAAGCGAATATCATGTCATGTTTGGTGGCAAGGTCCAAAGGCGTCAAAAAAACAATCGCTTTGGTCGAGAACATGGATTACATCCACCTGAGCCAGGAAGTCGGCATCAGCGCATTCATCAATAAAAAATTATTAGCGGCCGACAGCATTTTCCGTTACATCCGAAAAGGAGATGTCGTGGACGTAACCGGCTTATCAGATGTAGATGCGGAGGTTTTGGAATTCAAAGTCGATGAATCTTCTCCGATTGTGAACAAAACTTTAAAAGAAATCAAACTCCCGAAGGAGTCCATCGTTGGAGGAATTGTGCGAAAAAATGAAGGATTCATCCCAACCGGAGACTTCCGGATTATGAGTGGTGACCGGGTAGTAGTGTTTGTACAACCGTCGGCAATTTCCAAAATCGGAAAATATTTCCAATGAAAAACACCAATTTCAAAATCATTTTCAACCTCATCGGTATGCTGATGCTGATCAATGCATTATTCATGCTTTTGTGCGTTCCGGTGGCTTTGTATTATGGAGAAGAAATTTACAAATCGATGGCATTTTCAAGTTTGGTGACCGCAAGTTTGGGTGCAACAGCTTATTTCAGCACTAAAAATGCGACCAAAAAATTGAACCGAAGAGACGGTTATTTGATTGTGAGTGCGGGATGGATTTGTTTGATTTTGTCCGGTTCCCTCCCCTACTTTTTTGCTGTTCCTTATTTAACCGAGGAAATTTTCAAAATCAACGATATGAGCCTTACCAATTTTTTCTTCGAAACCATTGCCGGCTATACCACGACCGGCTCCACGATTTTTAACGATGTTGAAATCCTTCCAAAAGGGCTTTTATTCTGGCGAAGTTTAACGCAATGGATTGGTGGAATGGGAATTATCGTTTTGACCATTGCGATTTTACCTTTACTTGGAATTGGTGGCATGCAACTTTTTGTAGTGGAAGCACCGGTAATTTCTGCCGATAAAATCCACCCGAGAATTACCGATACCGCTAAACGATTGTGGTTTGTCTATGTAATTTTAACCGCATTGCAAACGTTTTTATTATTCTTTTCCGGAATGGGGCTCTTCGATGCCGCAAACCATGCGCTGACAACGCTTTCTTCCGGCGGATTTTCCACTAAAAATACCAGCACCTCTTTTTGGAACAACCTCCCGGCAGTGCAATACACCATGATTTTCTTTATGTTTCTTTCCGGGGTAAACTTCGTTTTGAATCATTTTTTATTGAAAGGAGATTTTCGTAAAATAATTAAAAACGAAGAATTCCGTTGGTATTTGGGAACCATTATCGTAGTATCCTGTATGGTGGCGCTTTTTGTTTCTCAGTTCGCAGAGCCATACCACAACAGCATACCCCATGCTAACC
>JAEZDQ010000086.1 GCA_023433225.1 Bacteroidota bacterium
CAACTGGACGGGGTTCAGCTTTTTGCCGACAAAGACTGGCAGTCGGATTTTGTGAAAGCTTACGGCATCGACGCAATTCCCCGGTTTTTATTGATTGATAAACACGGAAACATCCTGAATGCCGACGCGCCTCGGCCGTCTTCGCTACAGATTCGGGAGATTTTCAATCAAGAATTGCAAAACTAACCAATCACTGAAATGTCCAATTCCGGGCTTTCATCTAAATCCAGCATCGCATTGATGAGTTGGAAAGAATGGAAACGCTTCAAATCCGCGGGGCCGATAGCATCTTCGGTTATTTTTCCGGATTCCAACAAGCTTTGGCGCATGGTCCCGTTCAGCAAAAAGCCCCTTGGGGTAACCTTCTTTTTCCCATCGAAAAAAACGATGTTCGAAAAAGAAGTATCCGTAATTTGGCCGTTCCGGACAACGAGGATTTCGTCTTCCGCTACATTGTCCGACAACAGTTCAAATGCTTTTCTGTCTGAATATTTATAAGGATATTCAATGGTATTGTTTTCAACCAGACGAATGGATTTGATGGGTTTAATCTGATACCGGATGAATTCCACCGATTCGATTTCGGAGCCGTAAAGAATCCGGCATTTGTATTTTCCAATCTGGGGTGCCAGATTCGAGAAAATGTTTTCTTCCAGATCGATTGCTTCCGTAATTCCGAGTATTTTATAACGGGAACGATTCATCCGATGCTGATGCAAACCGGGTTGGCGGATTTTTCCATCGATGATACAAATACTTTCAATAAATCGGGACATACACTTTCTGGATCATTTCTTGGTATTCTTTTTCCGCTTCGCTTTGGTGGGTAATTCCGCCGCCACTTTTAAAAACCAGTCCATTTTCGGTTTTTTCGATAAACCGAATCATCACCGCGCTGTCTAAATTTTTACCGTCAAAAACGCCGAAAACACCGGTATAGAAATTCCGGTGGTGGTGTTCCGCTTCCAAAATGATTTCGACAGTCTTCTTTTTGGGCGCGCCGCAGATGGATCCGGCCGGCAGCAATTTCTCAAAAACACCACCCAAGTTGGTATGGAAATCCGCCGGTAATTCACCTGAAATCTCCGAACTTACCTGTAAGATTTTTTTTTCATGTGTTTGGATTTCATCAATGTAACGAAATCTTTCTACCTTGACTTTTTTGGCGACTTGGCTTAAATCGTTTCGGATCAAATCCACAATCGTATAATGTTCCGCCATTTCTTTTTCGTCGGACAGGATTTTTGCTGCTGCTTTATCCACCGAAGCGTCGATGGTTCCCTTCATCGGATAGGAATAAATCTTTCCGTTTTGAATCCGGATAAAGGTTTCCGGTGAAAAACAAACGAAATTCCCTTTCCAATACATCTTGTACCGGGCACGGGCATAGCGGTAAATTTCCCCTAAACCCAGATTGATTTCAATCGGTGTCGAACACGTCAGGTTCGCCAGATAGGAATTGCCCCGAAGGATGTTTTTTTGGACAAAATCAAATTGTGGGCGGTAGGCTTCGAAAGGAATCGGATATTTCTTCAAAATAACTTTCACCGGGCACGGCTCCGGTTCGGAATCGATGTCAAACTGAATTTCAGGATGGAGTTCACTCAGCGGGAAGATTTCCCCTTGGTTTTTCATAAAATCAATGAGGAAGAAAAATGGTTTCTTTTGCTTGCCCCATTCATTCATCCGCCCGAAGATATTGCTTGCGTCAAGCATCAATTCGCGTATCCGTGTTTTCCGATTTGCTCGATTTCTGTATGATCCGGATTCATCAGGATGTCCTTCACCATCGAATAATACATGGTATAACCCACGGCCATCGAAGCGAAAACACCGATGAAGCAAAGGAAGTAACCCACACTTGAAATGACGCTTGCTAATAAGACAAATAACAACAGCCACCAGAAATTCTTTTTCGCCAGTTTGAAGGAAGTTTTTAAAGCGTCGATCGCACCGTAGCCCCCATAATGAATCAGGTAAGGCGCAAAGACAATAGAAACCTGCAAGAGCAGGCCGCCCGCAATCATTACAAAATAATAAAGCACGAACGCGGTCAGGAAAAGCGGATTGGGTTCGGTATAGCCGGAATTAAACCCTCCCGTCAGAAAGGTCAAAGCCAAAAACGGCATGTACAACAATACAGAAATACCCACGACGACCAGCATCAAAATGGCATAATTCCCAAAGTTTTTAAAAGCACCGAAGAAATCATTGAACTCCAGTTTTTCACCGCGCTCCACTTTTTCCGCTGCCACCGCAAAGCCCAGCAACCCCGGATACATAATTAAAAACGGGCCCACAATCGTAATGGCCGAAACCACGGTCATCAGCAAGAAAACAATCGAATAAAGGCTGAAAAGCAGCCATTCCTTTTTGAATATTTCAAAAGCCTCGTTCAGGTAATGCCCGAAATTGATATGGTAACCATTCCGCATTCTTTCTTCGACTGTGGTTATTGCGATTTCTTTCATCTTTAAATTTTAAGCTTAAATTTGTATAAATATAAAAAATTTATGAATCCATCTGAATTATTTGAATTGATAAAGTCCCGAAGAGCGGTCTTCCCCGCACAATACAGCGGCGAAACCATTCCCCAAGCCGAACTCGACCAAATCTTTGAAGCCGCCAATTGGGCACCCAACCACAAACGGACGGAACCCTGGCGATTCAAACTGGTTCAAGGCAGAGCCAAACAAAGATTCGCCGAATTCATGCTGAAAAAATACATGGACAATACGTCGGCTGATGTGCAATCCGATAGAAAAAAAATGGACATCCTCGACAAATGCAATTTGTCGGACACCATTGTTTTGATTCAAATGAAAACCTCCGGATTATTGCCGGAATGGGAAGAATTGGCCGCAACCGCCATGGCCGTACAGAATATGTGGTTGATGTGCACCGCACTCGGAATCGGGTCTTACTGGTCTTCCCCATCAACGATTACCCAAATGGATGAATTCATGCCCATGGACGAAAACGAAAAATGTATCGGGATTTTTTACATGGGAAAATTGAAAAACAGTTTACCCGAAGGCAACCGAAAACCCATGGCTGATAAAATTCAGATACTGGAAAACTAAGTCCGAGCTGTTAGAATTTCGGGAGCAGGCGAAAAGGTGTTAAATTTGCATCCAATCATAGATTCAACCTGTTCAATGAAAAATTTCGTTTTAATCATTTTAGGGATGCTCGGCACCGTGGCCTATTCCCAAACCGTTGACGAAAGCGGGAATTTAAAAACCAATAGCCAGCAGTACCTCAAATCGCGCGCTGGAACCGAAAGGCTCCAAGGTTGGTTGGTAAAAGGGAACAATACCCTCCAGTTCAACCAGGCCGCTTTTTCGAACTGGATGGCGGGCGGGGTCAATTCCTATGCACTGAACGCCCATGTGGACTATGAACTCAACCTGACCCGGGGAAGGCATATTTGGGACAACCGATTGATGGTCCATTACGGCATCCAAAGGAATGAAGGTGAAGATTATCGGAAATCAAATGATGTGATTGACCTGACCACTTCCTATGGGTATGAATTCATCCGGCATTTTTATTTTGCCGCTTCAGCGAATTTCAAAACCCAGTTTACAGCCGGGTATGATTATGCGGTGCTGGACAGCATTTCAGGCGATTACAAAAAAATATCTTCCTTCATGGCACCGGGTTATTTGTCGGTTGGAGTTGGGGTCGACTACAAACCTTCGGAAGAACTCCAGCTCAATTTCCATCCTTTTACCTCCCGTTTTACTTTTGTGACAGATCCTGAATTGCAATTCGAAGGAAGTTATGGCCTGACTGCCGATGGCGATGCCTATGTCTATGAATTCGGGGCGTTTCTGGGTGCGCGGTATAAATTCAACCTGATGGAAAATATTTCCTATGACAACCGTTTGGGCATTTATGCCAATTACCTAAAAAACCCGCTGAATATGGACTTGGCTTACCAAGGCGTATTGGATTTGAAAGTCAATAAATGGATTTCGGCCCAAGCCACCATCAACCTGTTTTACGACGAAGACCAAATCAAACGTACCCAACTGAAAGAAACCTTGGGTGTAGGGCTTTCCTATAAATTTGACAACACGGAAAAACTCAAAGCAAGACCCGAAAACATCCCACCACTTGAAATCATGCCCATAGCCGACGAAGCCGTGGAGTCAGCCGAAGATTAATTCAGGGCATAGGATTTTGTATAGCCGAGCATACCACGGTCCTTAATCATGTCCGCGACTTCTTTGGGCAACTGGTTTTCCCAGCCATCTTCACCCTTTCCGATTTGTTCCAATACCTTTCGGGAATAAATGTCCAAATAATCCCGGTTGAAATTCTCAACGTCTTTGATGCGTTGGTTGAACTTGAAGAATTTGTACAATTCCTTGAGGTTATCGCTGACTTTCAGGTTGTCTGAAGTGAGCAAACGGTTATCCTCTTTCTGAAGGTAAGGATAAAGGTAAACCACCACATTTTTTTTGAACAATTTGCCGAAGGCTTCCATAATCCCGCCCGGAAGGTCTTCATAATAATCTGCGTTAAAGACTTCCAACAAATTATTGACCCCCATCCCCAAACCGATTTGGGTGGAATTCTTGGTGAATTCGGTAAAATAATGGACGAGTTTGTAATATTCGGAAAAATTAGAAATAATCACATTGTAGCCCAGATTCCCGATGATGTCGGCGCGATCCAAGAAATCCCTTTCATCGATTTCACCGTCCGAAGAAAGATTGCTCAAGGTGATTTCGAATAAAATCTCCGTGTTTTCCTCCAATACATCTTCCTGATCCATAAATTTATCGAGGCTCGAATAAAGCATATCCATATTGACATTGGTCACCGGGCGGAAACTGCCGCGGAGCGCGAAAATATTTTTCTTGTACAAAAGTGCTGCCGGCAGGAAATTCTGGCCTTCCGGCCCGAAAATAACCGCATCGGTCATACCATTCCGTACCAACTGCAAACTCATCAAACGGTTATCGACATACGCAAACCTCGGTCCGCTGAAATTGACCATATCGATTTCCACCTGGTCTTTGTCGAGCCCGTCATAGAGCGAACGAAGCAAACGGCGCGGGTTGTCATTGTAAAAATAAGCCCCGTAAATCAGGTTAACCCCCATCACGCCAAGGGTTTCCTGCTGTAGCTGGGCATTGCTCTCCTTGAAACGGACGTGGAAAATGATTTCGTTGTAATCCTGTTCTTTGTCCATTTGAAAACGGATGCCTACCCACCCATGGCCTTTGTAGGTCTTGGTAAAATCAATGGTGGTAACGGTGTTGGCATAGGTAAAAAACAATTTGTCCTTATGGGTTTCTTGGTTCAACCGCTGCTCCATCAAATCCATTTCATGGTCGAGCATCTTTTGGAGGCGTTCTTGTGTTACATAGCGGCCGTCTTCTTCCTTTCCATAAATTGCATCCGAAAAATCCTTGTCGTAAGCGCTCATCGCTTTGGCCAAAGTCCCTGAAGCACCGCCTGCACGGTAGAAAAAACGGACGGTTTCCTGGCCCGCGCCGATTTCGGCGAAAGTCCCGTAAATGTGCGGATGCATATTGATTTCCAATGCTTTTTGTTTCGCAGACAGAACCTGATCAAAACCCATAATTCAATTTATATTTTAAAGGTGTAAATTTACCAAAATTATGCCGAATAAACCCCTTTATATTCAGTTTTTAGGAACCGGGACTTCGCAGGGCATCCCCATCATCGGGAGTACCCATCCGGTATGTTTTTCATCCAACCCCAAAGACAAGCGGTTGCGCTCCTCCGTCCTGCTGTCGAAAGATGGTAAAAACCTTAGCATCGACTGTGGCCCCGATTTTCGGCAGCAAATGTTAAGAGCCGATGTCCGTTCACTGGAAGCCATCGTCTTCACCCACGAACACAACGACCATGTACTCGGCATTGACGACACCCGCCCCTTCAGCTTTTATGCACAAAAACCCATGGATATTTACGCAGGCCACCGGACATTGACTGAAATCAGGAACCGGTTCCCCTATGTTTTTGCCGACGAAAAATACCCGGGCGCGCCAAGCGTCACGGAACACCTGATTGAATCTGCCGCCTTTGAAGTGGCCGGGTTCCATTTCCAACCTTTGGAAATCATGCACGGCGAATTGCCTATTTTCGGATTTTTGGTGGATGGCCGACTCGCTTATATCACCGATGCCAGTGAAATCCCCGAAAAAACCTTGGAAAAAATAAAAAACGTAGATGTTTTGGTTTTGAATGCCCTGCGGAAGTCCGAGAAGCATTATTCTCATTTTACGCTGGAAGAAGCCTTGGAAATGGTGGAAATCATTCAACCCAAAAAAGCTTATTTCACCCATATCAGCGTATCATTGGGTTTCCACGACGAAGTACAGGCGGAACTCCCCGAAAACGTATTTTTGGCTTACGATGGTTTGGAAATCCAAATTTAATTTGGAAATAAAAGGAAAAACATCCTATATTTGCCGACCATTTACCGGCCCGAGTGGCGGAACTGGTAGACGCGCTGGATTCAAAATCCTGTGTCAGCAATGACGTGCCGGTTCGATTCCGGCCTCGGGTACAGAAAGGGGAGAGCTTTTAAAGTTCTTCCCTTTTCTTTTCATGTCTCTACTTATTGGGTAATGTCATGTTCAAACGGGAAAAATGAAAAGTCCTCATAGATCTCTCACCCAAAATCCATAATTTCTGCTACCGCTTGCATGCCCCGACCCTCCTTCTTTACAATCCTGAAATTTCCGCCGATCGATTTCAAACGTTGGCTGATACTATGCAAACCTTGACTTCCCAAATCTATTTCTCCCGAGAAGCCGATTCCATCATCCGAAACTTCTATTTCTAATCCATTTTCATTTCGACTGAATTGGATGATGGCATTTTGGGCTTGAGAGTGTTTGATGATATTGTTGACCAATTCCTGAATAACACGGAAAAGCATCAATTGCAGCTGCTGCGAAAGTGCATCTGCCTGACTGTTTTCATTAACTACCGAAACATTCAACAATTTGGTTTGATTGATTTCAGATGCAAAATGCTCGGTTGCTTTGATTATTCCTTCTTTTTCCAGGACGGTTGGCAAAAGGTTGTGCGCAATGTGTCTGACATCGGCATGGGTATTTTCCAAAATCGAAACCACTTTTTCCAAATGGGCTTTTTGTTTTTTTTCCGGCAAATGCGGAATCGTTTCCAGACTCATTTTGGCGGCCCCGATCATGGCTGCAACGCTGTCATGCAATTCGTGTGAAATCCGGCTTCTTTCCCGTTCTTCTCCCTGTATGAATGAATTCAAAATGACATTTTCTTTTTCTTGTTGCAATTGTCTGATTTTTATCTTTTGGGTTTTGCGGTTGTAGATATAAATTCCTCCAATAATTGAAACTAAAAATACTCCGCTTAAGATGGCGTACCATAAATTGGCTCTCTGTTTTTGAATTTTCAATTCCTGCTCGGCAATTTGCTTTTCCTTTTTTTCGGTTTCGTATTGAGTGTTGAGTTCGTTTATCTCTCTTGCATTTTCCGTTGCAGAAATTGAGTCTTTAAACATGGAATAAATGTAATAATGGTCTGCCGCTTTGGCTTTATTTCCTCTGCCGTAATTTATTTTAGCGGCTATAAATGACGCTTTCATCAATGTTACATTATCTCCGATTTCCTGAGCAAATCCTACCGATTTTTCTGCGTATACCAAAGCTTCGTCCTTTCTCCCTAATCCATCCAAAACTTCAGCATAACGATAATTACTTGAAGCTAAATAGATCGGATTCCCCAATTCTTCTGCATATTTTAAAGATTTCTGACTAAAAATCAATGCTTTCGACTTATCTTTTTGTATCAGCGAAAGAATATTATTAGACTGGGTTTTGGCCACCAGATCATTGCTTTTGTTGGCAAGATTCAAAGATTTATTTATCCATTTGTAAACCGCCGAAGTATCTTTTTTAAAATAGTATCCATATCCCAAATTGCTTGCGATCGTCGCAATGAATTTTTCATCTTTATTCTCCTCTAAAAGCTTATAAGATTTTAATAAATACTCGATTTGCTTATCATCATTTCCCGATTCTCCTAATAGTGTTGCTATATTGGAATACAAATATCCTAAGTGTAATTGATTGCCTCCATTCTCTAAAATTTTAGCCACTTTTAAATAGTTTTTGATGGCAGCATTCAAATCACCCTTATAATAATAACAATTTGCCAAAATATTGTATGCATCTAAATCAGTTCTATATTTTTCTGTAGGATTTGGATTTTTGATCGATAGACTGCTGTAATACATAGCTGAATCTATTTCTGTTTTGGTCATAAAATAAAATGCCTTTTTATAATATAGATAATCCAGAAACTTTACCTTTTCCTTTTTTCCTTTTTTAACCAATTCATCTAAAAGCTTATTACAATTTTTCTGCTCGGATTGGATGCAGCTGTCTATTTCATTGACCATTGCTTTGTAAACCGGTCCTACATTAACGTCTTCACGGTTTTGGGCAATCGTAAAATGAGCCATTAAAAAAAAGAAAAATAATTTTAGTAGTTTCATAAGGTGATTTTTTAATTCATATCTGAACCAAACCCAGCATGATTGCTTTCCTAACCATTCCGGCTATGTTGCGGGCTTCGAGCTTAAGCATTAGATTTCCGCGATGCGTTTCAATTGTTTTTTCAGAAAGAAATAATTTTTCGGCTATTTCTTTGGTCGTTTTCTCTTCTACAATCAACTGCAAAATTTCCAATTCTCGCTCCGTTAGCTCAACCTTGGTCTTGGTTGTTTGGGTTTCAAAGAAAACCTGCTGGGTCTTGGAACTGAAATATTTCTCGTCTTGTGCGACCGCCTTCAAAGCATTTTCGATTTCATTTCTGCCGTCAATTTTCAGAAGATACCCATCAAATCCGGCATTTACAGAAGATTTGATGGTAGCTGAATCCGAATGGCTCGTCAGTGCGAGTACTTTCATTTTTGGTTTTAATTCTTTGATTTCTGAAAGAATTTCACGTCCGTCATGCTTCCCGAAATGAATGTCCAGCAACAAAACATCAAAATCTTCCTGCAATAATTCATTTTTTAATTCAAAATAATTTCCGGCGGTGGCTGTTTTTTCTACAAATTCTAAAGTTGATAAAAGCAACTCCAGTCCATCCAAAAAAAGAAAATGGTCATCGGCGATCAAAATTTTCATGACTAAATTTTAGAATTCTAAAATAGTCATTTTTGAATTCAACTTTATTCAAATTTTTCATTCAAAAAAATATAATGTTCCGTATGAGAAATCATTTTTAATTTGAATTGGATATTTCCCTTCGGCGTCCTTGTTTCTTCCTTTAAAATCAAGGAATTTTCAGGTAAATCCAAGGGAAAATGGATGGGTAATTTCGCTTCGAGATTTAATTGATTAAAATAATAAAGCGGAAGAAAGTCATAAGGGTATTCCGTTAAATAAACTTTCCCTTTCTCTTCTGTTTTTTCGTAGTGGATTTGATAGGCTTTTCCGGTTAGCTTTTCGTAGCCATAATCATTTTCATTAAAAACCTCTTTTTCATGCATCAATTTATAATATGATGGAATTTTTTTTACATTTTCAAATCTGAGTTTTTCTTCCCAAAATATTGATTTTCCCGACTCATCTTTTGCCAGGATGATGTAGGTTCCGTCTGGCTTTCCCAACACCCATTCAAACATTTCTCCCGAAGTTCCGAAGGATTCAAAATTAAACAGCCAGTAATTCAGTTCCGGATTGAAATAAACCACCATTTCTCCGTGATGCCCGGGCTCTTCAACCCCTTTCAGTTCATTTTTATATTCCCAAACCCAGACTTGCGTAAAATTGAGTTCCTTATTGTTGTTGGAAATGGTTTGTGTTTTCACACAAGATGAAAAAAACAGTAAAATCGGAATGAGAAACAGTGGTTTCATTTGAATTGAATTAAAAATTAGTAAGTAAAATCATCTTTTGAATTTCCTATTGCCTGAAAAACCGGATAATTTAGCGTAACGGTTCCTTCAAACTGTTTCCATTTTTCCGGCTTTTCAGCATCTGCGGCATATCCCATTTTGCCCTTCATATTGATAACTGTTTTTTCAGGTTTGAAATGAATAATTTCTCCTTCGGCTTCGTAGGTAATCATCATGTCCATTCCGTTGTTGCTGTAATCTACGGCGGAAAAGCTCATAGAATTCCCATCCGGGTTATTTGTTTTGGCTTTCAGCGGATGGTTTTGGGTTAAATCTTTTCCTGTAAAACCGATCAGTAAATTGTCTTGCCCGTTTTCGCCACCTGTAACCGTGATCGCAATGGTTTCACTCGTCGCTGTGATGGTTCCGAAACCGTTTTGAAAACGCTGGTTCAAATTGATTCCGTCATCTGTAAATTCAATTTCCGCTTTGTTATTTTCGCTGTTTTGGATGTTCTCCGTGTCGGCATCTATACCGGTTGCGCTTTCCAGAACGGACTCTACAATGGAACCCGAAGCTTTATGTTTCATTTCATCTGTTTTGCCGCAACTGATGAGGGCGGATAGGGCAATCAGTAAACTTAGTTTTTTCATGGTTTAATTAATTACATTTGTCCAAAATAATTTTTGCAAGATCAATCGCAACAGATTTGTTCTTTTCCGGATCGTTGCTCAGGTCTGTCCTGATTTCGAATTTCACCCCGTTCTGCAACACAAAAAGTTCGTTTGTAACCAAATTCCAGCGGGCTGCATCACCCAAACCTTCAATTACCCTGTAACCTTTGGAAACCTCTTTGAACGCATCGGTCAAAATCCCTCCTGTCTTTTTAATTTCCTCTTTGCTGATGTTTTGGCTTTCGGCTTGCTGCATTGCTTTGTCTGCATCAGCATTGCCCGAATTTCCTTCTGAAATTTCGCTTAATGCTTCATTTGCGGCTTGCATCTGTTCATCGGTAACCGATTGATAGCTTCGTTCAAAATCAGTTAAGGACATCGACTTGATGAATCTTACAACAACCATGTCCGGCAATTCCATTTCTTTGTCAAATCCCCTAACTTTTCCAATTCTTTTATTTTTGAATCTGTAAACAAATTCATGGTATTCTGGATTTTTCAAGGTTTTGTTGTATTTGCTCTCCATCACATCTTTTGAAAAACCTGTAGCGGAAATGACATCATTTTCGGAAATTAACTGGTCGTATTTTGTTTGATAAGTCAACAAACATTTGTTTCCACCGGAAGCATTTGGATCTGATTTTCTACGGCTTTCTGCGTTTTCAATCGCTCCTTCCAAATCGATTTCTCCTAGATTGGAAGATGAATTTTCTTTGTCTGAGCAAGAAAATAGGATCAGAACTAAGCTGAATAATAGGATATTTTTCATTTAATTATTTTTTAGATTCAATTTAATCTTTAATTCTGGGAACATCCGGCTCATCCACCCTGGGAACTTCCGGTTTGGGTACGTCTTCTAAAATCGGAACATCTGTATGATGTTCGTCTTCCAAGATGGGGACATCAGCACCGGGTTCATCTTCCAAAATCGGAACCTGCGGATCTTCCCATTCTTCCCAGGGATCTTCCCATTCATTGGGTTTTATACAAGTCAACGTAACAGGAATTTTGTTGATACAATCTTTTTTGGTGGGCACTTTTATGGTGACGGTAAAGAGACCTTCTATTTTTTCCGGATCAATTAGACTTACTTCATAAGTGAGATTCATAACTGATTCTCCAAAATAACCCCGGTAACGATTGGGTGCGGTTTGAATCCATTTCACATGAGGACTATCCATCATAAATCGCGCATAAAACGGTTTGGGGAAATTAATCTGTCCCGACTGGGATTTTCCGCTCAACATGGATTTAAACAAATTGGATTCTTGTCCAAAACAAATATCGCCTTCGACATTTCCGAACTGCACTTTCCATATGCCATCCAAAGGTTGAAAGTGCGGATTAAAAGGATAAATCATTGTAAAAC
>JAEZDQ010000135.1 GCA_023433225.1 Bacteroidota bacterium
CAAACCATTCAAAAACCGGAACCTTGAAAATAAAGGAAGAAAAAACCGCTGTCAGCAAACTGATGGCTACTCCTCCTAAAAGGGCGTATAGAATGGTGTTGATTAAAGGGTTTGGCTTCGCCATATCAAGCATTCAGTTTGTATCCCACTCCTTTGATGGTTGAAAGCCTGTCGTTCCCGAATTTTTCGCGTAGTTTCCGTATGTGAACATCAATGGTCCTGCCTCCGACAACGACTTCGTTCCCCCATACTTTTTCCAGAATTTCTTCTCTTTTGAATACGCGTTTGGGATTGGAAGCGAGCAGTGCCAATAGTTCAAATTCCTTGCGGGGAAGAGAAAATTCTTGACCTAAAAAGGTCACTTTATACGTTTCGCGGTCAATGGTAAAATCTTCCAGTTGGATGAACTCCTGTTTTTCTTCTACTGATTTTAAGCGGAGCAAAGCTTTGATTTTACTGATTAAAACTTTGGGTTTCACCGGTTTGGTGATGTAATCGTCAGCACCAGCCTCGTAGCCGGCTAATTGTGAGAACTCTTCGGTGCGGGCTGTTAAAAAAACAATCAGGGTCTTCTTGAGTGAGTCGAGTTTACGGATTTCAGAACAAGCTTCAATCCCGTCCATTTCGGGCATCATTACATCCAAAAGGATTAAATCCGGTTTTTCCACTTTGGCTTTTTTCACGGCTTCCACTCCATTGGCGGCAGTAGAAACTTCATAGCCTTCTTTCAATAAATTATACGAAAGGAATTCAAGGATGTCCGGTTCATCGTCCACTAAAAGAATCTTGGTTTTTTTCATCTGAGATGTTTTTTGTTTTACCGGGATTAAAAACTTGCTGAGAAAGCTGATAATCCGGTCACAAGATTTGTTGAAATCGGATGTAAAGTTAGGCCAATTTTATCAAAATGAAAGCCAAATCAAAGGGTTAACATAGATTTAAATTTCGCTTGAACTTCATAACCATCCCTTAATATAAAATTAAAACTACGGAAATTCAGGTCTTCCAAATCATGCAGTTCTTTGCAGAGAAATTTGAAAAGATAAAATGTATAAATCAATTTATTTGTTTTTAATCTTGGGTGGAATGCTCCTAAAAGCACAATTGACAGGAACTATATACGGAACTATAACCGATGAGGCAGGCATCCCGGTGACTGCGGACGTATTTATTGAAGGAACCATTCACGCTGTCTATTCCGACGAAAACGGATTTTATGAAATGGAAGTCGATCCCGGGATTTACCCAGTGGTCGTTCCGGCCTTTGGATACGATGAAGCCCTTTTCGAAGTCACCGTCAATCCAAGTGCAAGGATTGAAATCTCTGCGCTCTTAAAAGAAACTTCTACCCAATTAGGTGAAGCTTTGGTGATAGTCCAAGTAAACAAAGAAACTGAAGCGGCTCTGTTGAACGAACAAAAAAGGTCTGTAATCATGACAGAAAATATAGGTGCACAGGAACTCCAGAGAAAAGGGGTAAGCGACGTCGCCTCGGCAGTAACAAAGGTTTCCGGGATTTCCAAGCAAGAAGGAAGCAGCGTAGTCTATGTGAGGGGGTTGGGAGACCGCTACAATTCCACTACCTTGAACGGTTTGCCGATCCCGTCCAATGACCCGGAGTTTAAAAACATTGATTTGGCCCTGTTATCCACCGATGTGGTTGGTTACATTGGAATTGATAAGGTATATAGTGGCACTTTCTTCGGAGATTTCGCGGGTGGGAACGTTAACATTGTTTCCAAGAAACAAACCGGGAAAGGTTTTCTTTCAATTGGAATGACCGCGAGGGGAAATTCAAATGCGCTCCAAGATGAAGATTTCAAATTGCAGCGGGGCATCAATTGGTTAGGATTTGACAGGGCTGCAAACCCGATGACCCTCCATTCTTTTGATTTTGAAAACAATTTGAACCCAAAAAAATCAGGCAGTATGGGGTCAGGTTTTTCGATTGCCGGAGGTGAAACCTTCAAACTAGGTGAATCCGGAAGGTTTGGCTTATTTGCTACGGCCGGATTTGACAATGATTATACTGGCATCGAAGATGGGGTGTTGAAGTCTGGTGTCAGCGTGGAAGGAGATGCCAAAGGAAAAGATTTTGAATTTTATGAATCCTATACTTATACCACCAACACGACAGGTTACCTCAATCTATTTTACCAAGTAAACAGAAAAAATTTAATCAGTTTCAACAGCTTATTGGTAAACTCATCCAATCAAAAATTAGAAGAAGGCAGGGGTTATATGCGGGACAATGCCAACGAAGGCGGACTGTTGCGCAGAGGAACATTTGTGAAAAACACCCTTTGGGTCAACCAATTATTAGGTGAACATAAATTCGGAGAACGGACAGAAATGAACTGGGCGATTGGGTACAATTCTATTCAAAGTAATATGCCGGACCGGTTCCAAAACATTGTGGAATGGAAATCAAACCTCAACCACTATGTGGTAGCCGGAAGTTCGGCTTCATTGAACCACCGGTATTTCCAGGTATTGGATGAAAATGAAATGGTGGGCAACATCGCGTTGAGTTATAAATTCGTACACGGTGAAGATAGCGGCTATCGGGGTAAACTGACTTTTGGATACAACGGGCGATTCAAAAACCGGGAATTTGAAGCGATGCAATACAATCTGCGCCCGGCATCGAACCAAGCTTACGCAGACTTTAATAACATGGACGGCTTTTTCAACCAAGCGAATTTCGCGGCAGGGCTTTTTGAAATCAGGACTTTCTCGGGAGCCGATAAACTCGATCCTCAATTTTACAATGGCGAACAAAACATACACGGAGGTTTTGCCAACATCGAATACAAATTATCCCCAAAATTAACGGCAGTCATAGGGCTGCGGGCTGAATCCCTGAACCAGTTGGTGGAATGGAACACTTCACTCGACCCGGCCGGAAGCGACAATGAAATGGAAGAATTCCAATTCCTACCGAGCCTGAACCTGAAATATGAATTGAACGAAAAGCAAAACCTGCGGTTTGCCGCCAGTAAAACTTATACGCTTCCGCAATTCAAAGAAAGAGCATTATTTATGTATGAGGATTTGGGTGAAACCGTTTACGGCTGGCCGACTACTTATGCGTCCACGGATTATAATGCTGACTTGAAATGGGAATTATTTCCCGGGCGCGGTCAATTGATTTCGCTCGCCGCATTTGGTAAATACATTGAAAACCCCATTAACAAATTCACGGTCGCCTCATCGACTTATGATGTATCCTACGCCAATACCGGGGATTGGGGGTATGTTTTCGGGGGTGAATTGGAATTGAGAAAATCGATTTTCACACTGGATTCAAACAACCCGGTTCAATTAACTGCGGGTGCAAACCTGTCATACATTCACACCAATCAGGAACTTAACAATGAAAAGGTATTCCAAGAAACCCTTCTATCTAACGGCAAGCGCATGAATGCGGATTTTACCCGTACGGAAGATGCCTTTCAAGGCGCATCTGATTTGTTGCTCAATGGAGATTTAACATTCACCAAAGATTGGGAACGCGGCGGTGCCCTAATGGCAACCATTGCCTACAATTATTTCTCTGACCGGATTTACGCTTTGGGTTCCGAAGGCAAAGGCAACATTGTAGAAAAAGGATTGGGCTCTTTGGATTTTATTTTGAGGACAAAAGTCACCCGTCATATCGGCATTAATTTCAATGCAAGGAACTTATTAAACCCTGAATTCAAAAGGGTTCAAGAGAATTTAGACCAAGACATCACGGTTTTAAATTACAAAAAAGGAATGAATTTCAGCATCAACGTAAATTATCAATTTTAATCCATAAAAATTAATTCAAAATGAAAAAATCGGCATTCAAAGCATTCGGATTATTCGCATTAGCCACAACTTTGTTTTTTACAAGTTGTAACAGCGATGACGACAAAGGAGGAGATCCAAATCCCGGCGTAGAAATTGACCCTAATAATTTCCAAGGTACTTTTACCGGAGAAGGAACTGACTTAATCTTAGACCCAACCAAAGTGTATCGGTTAAACGGTGCATTGCAAATCCTCAACGGTGCTACTTTGACCATTCCTGCGGGAACCAAAATCGAAGCCACGGGAGGAACCAGCGCTTACATCGCCATCGGACAAGATGCGAAAATTTTTGTAAACGGAACGGCCAATGCGCCCGTAGTCATTACCAATCCGGCGCAAACACCCGGTTCTTGGGGCGGAGTGGTCATCTGCGGAAAAGCTCCTATCAATAAAGGTGGAGGGACTGCAATGTCAGAAGTAGGTGATTTGCCTTATGGCGGAAGCGCAACCAATGACTCTTCAGGTTCAATCAAATATTTGAGAATCGAATATTCAGGTGCAAATTTCACAGCTGAAAAAGAATTCAACGGTTTAAGCCTTTTTGGTGTGGGCAACGGAACAACCGTCCAATATGTTCAGGTTTACCACGGAACAGACGATGGATTTGAATGGTTTGGCGGAACCGTAAACACAAGCCACTTGGTTTCAACCGGAAATGAAGACGATCAATTCGACTGGACGGAAGGCTGGAACGGAACCAACTCCAACTGGTATGCAAAAGAAGGTTTCGGAAAAGGAAACAGGGGAATAGAAGCGGACAACCTGAGCGGAACCAACAGTGCACAACCCTACTCCAGCCCAACCATCTCCGGATTGACTTTGATCGGAGTGCCTGAGAGCGGGGAACCCCAAGGCATCAAATTGAGAGAAGGTACACAAGCACACTTGAGCAATGTCGTTTTGGCAAACTGGGACACCGGAATCGACATCCAACACGACGTCACTTTAAGCTGGATTCCAAACAACTTATTCATAGATGGTGTGAAATTTATAAATGTTACCACCCCGTCAAAAGGAAAAAATTCCGCAGGTGAAACGGTAGATGTTTCCAATGCTTATACCCTTGACGAAAATGCAATGGGAGCAGGCAACGG
Source organism: Bacteroidota bacterium (assembly GCA_023433225.1). Classification (GTDB taxonomy): domain Bacteria; phylum Bacteroidota; class Bacteroidia; order Flavobacteriales; family Weeksellaceae; genus Moheibacter. The sequence goes on from JAEZDQ010000135.1 coordinate 4,931, forward strand.
CACTAACCTTCCTGCTTGGGCACAAGGATGGACCAATATGGCAGAATTATAATTTCCACTAATGTTTATATACAAAAACCTCTTTACCAAATTGTAGAGAGGTTTTTAGTTTACCTTTTTAAAGATAAAACCCTATAAATTCAGTAGAAAATATTAACTTTGCAATCTCATTCAAATAATTTAAAAATGAAAAAGATTTTTACAACTTTAACTGTATTCGCAGCACTTACATTGTCTGCACAAAACTTATTGACAAACCATAGTTTCGAGAGCGATTTCGAAGGTTGGGCTTCCGGCCCTAATTCGGCTTATACTGCTCCTGAAATTGTAACCGGAGGTGCACAAGACGGTGATAAAAGCGTAGCTTACAATGCTGTTTCTGCAACCACCGGTTTTTACCAAACTGTTCCCGTAACCGAAGGCGAGGTTTATGAAATCAATTTTTGGTACAAATCTTCAGGTGACGAGACCGACTCAAGATTGTGGAGTATCTTCAGAGATGCATCCGGAGCGGCAGTATACACCACGGCCGATGCGACCGAAGACGAGTTCAGAACCAACAACGGATACCTTCCGACTGCGGGCGAATGGACATTCCATTCCGCTCAAATGCCTGCTGGCCCGGGTGCTGTGAGCTTGGAAGTAGCTGTAAGAGCTTATACCGGAGGAAATGCGTCTTTTGATAATTTCGCTGCCGGAATTGAAGGAACATTAATGAGTGTTTCCGATGTGAATGAATTCAGCAATCTCGTAAAAATGAATACGGTGGTAACTGATAAATTAACCCTTCAATTGCCTGAGCGCGCTACCGTGAACATCTATACAATGGAAGGAAAATTGATTTCTTCTAACCGTGTGGACAACGGCGGAAGCGTAGCCACTTCTTCATTGCCAAAAGGCGTTTATGTGGTAACGGTGAGCAACGGTTATACTACTACAACTCAAAAAATCGTAAAAAAATAAGAATCCTGAATTAAGGAAATTTGAAATCCCGGAGATAAATCTTCGGGATTTTTTATTTAAAACTTGATTGATGAAGAATTAATTGAAAAAGAAACTGATTCCACGATTATGAAATCGTAGAACGTCTTTTCCGAACCAGTCGGTCGATGGAATACCTTCCCGGCCCGATGAGCAACAAAGCAAAATATATCACCAAGTACAACAAAGCCATTTCCTTGTCTCCGAACGAATCCTCGGCATGGTAAAAAAAGGCCGCATACACCATCGTAAAAATCAGCGGAATCAACGCATACCGTGTCATCAGCCCAATGATTACCAATACAGCGCAAATAACTTCCGCAAAAACGGCTAATCCCAAAGTAGCGGTCGCGCCCATTCCGAATGGATCAGCAAATTCGATTTTTTCATCCGAAAAGAATTTCAGAAACTTCCCGGCACCATGCTGGTAAATCATAAACCCGCCACCAACCAGACGAAGCAATAAGGTAGCAAGGTTCAAATTGGAAATGGATGTACCGGATGAAAAAAAATGTGCTTTCATATTTTAAAATAACGTAGGATAAAGGTATAAATTAATTCGGAAACCAAATGAAAACTCAGTTTTCCAGAAACGCGATGGTTTTATCGTAAAATTCCGTAGGGTTTTCGGCATGGATCCAATGCCCGGCATTTGCAACGGTTTGGATTTCTGCTTTGGGGAAATGGCGGTGAATCAAATCAAAATCTTCATCCATTATGTAATTGGATTTATCGCCTCTCAGAAACAAGGCCGGCTTGTCGAAAATTTCAGTGGACAAATCCGTTCCCACCATTTCACCGTAAGAATCCGTCAGGGTTTTCAGGTTGAAACGGAAGTCATATTTTCCGTTTTCCACATGGTAAACATTTTTCAACAAAAATTGCCGTGTGCCGATTTCGGGAATGTATTGTTTTAACACTTCTTCCACATCCGAACGCTTCTCAATCTTTTCAAAATCAACTTCATTCAAGGCTTTGATGATTCCCTGATGATGCGGCGGATAGGCTTTCGGTGCCATATCGACTACAATCAGTTTTTCGATTTTATCTGGATTTGAAAAAGAAAACTCCATCACCGCCCGGCCACCTAATGAATGCCCCATGAGGTAACAACTTTGGATTTGGTGGTGCACCAAATAATTCGAAATATCCTGGCTCATGGCGGAGAAACTCATTTCCGGAGCGTGAAAACTCCGCCCGTGGTTGCGCAAATCTACCGCGTGGACAGTGTAGTTTTCCGCATAGCGTTTGCTCAAAGTTGCCCAATTGTCTGACTGTCCGAACAAACCGTGGAAAATCAATAAATGTTTTTCGTTTTCTCCTGTGATTTTACTGTGTAAAATAGAACCCATATCCATTGTTCAAAATGTAAATTTAACCAATTCCACACAGAAAGTTTTAAAACCTCGCTTGGATTTGTACGCTTCCGGTATGGATGGTTTTGTTTTCCTCCGTTTTCCGGCCGTCGTAACTGACGTTTACGCTCAGGAAAGAATTCAATTGGCGTTGCAACAGAAGTTGCCAAACAAAATTATCACCCGGCTTAAGCCCTTCCATCATCTGGTTGCTGACAACGGATTGGCCATTGCCGGTAAAATCGTTTTTGATGTAATTGAAAGTCGCCAAGAGCGATGATTTCGCACCGTCATTCCATTGGATTTCCGTTCCCAAATCGGACTGTTTCAAGGATTCTTCTCCGATTCGGTTGGATTTATTCTGAAAAGTATAATGCAATGCCGCGCTGAATCGGGTTTCGACCTGGTAACTAATCTGCGGTTTGAAACGCCAGGAATCAATGGTAAACCGGCGTGTCGCGAACAAATCGGAATGGCTTTCAACGACCGTGTTTTCGGCTTCGGCTAAAAAATAAAAATTCTCCCAAGGTTTGTATTTGGCATTCAGCAAATGGCTATGGGAATCACGGGATTCCACACCTGTAAAAATGAAATTTTGCGATTCCAATTGGGAATAAGTGTATGCAGAAGCCCATTTGTAGTTGCTTGCCTGGTTGAAATTCAAATTGGCCCTTAAACTTTGGGTTTTGCCGAGCAAGGATTCCGATTCGGTAAAAGGGTTCCATTCAAGCGTCTTTCCTTCTTTTTTAAGCGAATTATTGGTTTGGATAGAACCTTGCAGCATCCACCTTCCTAAAAATTGATTTTCGGAGTTGAGGAGTTCTTTGGGTTTCAGCCTGACGGAAAAGTTGAAACCGTTTTTGTTGGTTTTGATGTATTCGACAGTATTGGTATAAACCCGGATGTAATTGGCTTGGTCTTGGAATTCTGCCACTTCGAATTCATCCAGCTGTTCGATTCCATCGCCATTGTAATCGGTCCATTTGTAAATGCCCATGCCATCGGTTACTTTCACATATTCGAATTCACGTTGCGGCTCCACGCCGCTACCCAATTCATAAAAAGCGTTCAAAGTCATCCCTTCCCTGAAAAAACTTTTGTACCAACGGATGTTTCCAGTGATGTAATCCTCGTCGGGTAAATCTTCATATTGGAAGTTGACGGAACGGTAATGACCGGTTAATTCCAAACGATGATTGGATTTGTTTATAAGTTTGGAATGTGCCATCAAACCGTTGGAAACTGCAATCCGCTGCATGGTTCCGAGCCGGATGGAATCGTCGCGGCGGTTGTAGTAAGTCAGCTGAAAATTGGTGGTGGCCGAATCGCCGATACCTGCCATCACTTGAATCTCATCCCATCGAAAGGATAATTCCGAGAAGTTATTTCCATCCGTTGCATTCATACGGTCTTCGATTTCATTGTTTTCGCCCATGTATTGCGCACCCACCCAAAGAGAATTCCAGAGTTTCCGCTTCACCAATGTCCGATAGCGCAAGAATTGGGAATGATCGGGATTTGTTTCCGGGTTCAGAATGGAATGTTTTTCTGAATTCAATAAAGAAAAATTGGCCTCAGCGAAATTCTTGCCGGATTGGTAATTCAGGTTCAAATCGTTTTTAATACCTGTATATTGGTTTTGGTTGTTCAGGTAATGTAAATTGTAATTCAGGTTCAGCGAATCTTTGTAATTTGCTTGCAATCCCAGCCTGAGGTAAGTTTGATCTGCTTCCGAAAGCTCCTCTTCCAAGTTGAAATCCCGGGTAAATTCCACCGTTCTCAACCTTTGAATCGACTGGAAATTTCGCTGGATATAGGACAATTCAAACAAAGGCGTCAACACCCAATTGCTGAGTTGGAATTTCTTGTTACCATAAATCCTTCCTGCAAACCCGATGTTTGAACCGTCATCCTTTTCAGAAAACAAATTCAGGTCTTCGTTACTCATCCCTAAATCGACTCCGACCATCCCGTTATTTTTAAATTTATAGGCCGAATTAAGGGTATAGAGCTGTAACCTTTTGGGTGGCACCAACTGCCGGACGGGTTCATAGTTTCCCTGAGGAATCCCGTTTACAGGCGGGACATACTGGAAAATTTTACCATTTACTTCCAGGTTTGTTTTTATATAATTTCCTCTGTTGTTGCCCATCAAGGTAAAAGTCACATAATAAAGTTCTTCTTCGGGATTGTCTGAATATTCGAAAAATTCAACCCCGTCGAGGATGACTTTCCGATACAAATTCCGGTCGGGGTCATATTCGGCCGGAGTAGCCGTGGTATTGTACATTTCATCCGTATTATTACCTGCTTCGGAGAGGATTTGTTTGTCTGAATCGCTGAGGTTGTCATTGAGCGGATTATTTTTGGAATCGCCGTTCGAATAAAAATGGCCCGCAATCCGGAACCGATCCGATTCGTGTTCCACACCGCCGTACATTAGGAATTGGGAATAACTTCTATTGGCATATAAATACTCTACGGTGATGCGGGAATTCGCGGTAATTAATCGGTTGCTGGTAAAAGTCAATTCACCCGTGTTGTAATTGATGATATAATCATTGTTTTCTCCGCGCACCATTAAAACACCGTCCAAATAAACCCTTTCGCTCCCTGAAACGATAATGATGAAAAGTTCGTTGTTGTTTCCGGAAAGCCGGTAAGGGCCTTGGTTGCCGTTTTCGCCGATGATTTTTCGCGTCGCGAATTCCCCCCTGGTGGAACTGCCCGCGACATGAATGCGGGTTTTGGAATCGTTGGCGTGACTCAGGACGGTTCCGATTTGCAAACCGGTTACTTTTTGGGTAAAATTCCCAAAAAAATCATTTTCCTGCACCAAGTCGATATGTCCACCTCTGATCTTGGTGTTTTTATTGAAAAGTTCCACATATACCTTATCGAATTCCTGTAATTGCTGGGTATAACCATCGGCTTGAATGGGCACATTGTTGTCAGAAATAACAGCGTTAATCCCTATTTCTTGGGTCAGGTTTCCCGACAGCTGTAAGTCGAGCGATGATTGTGTAGAAGCACTTTGATTGTTTCCGAAACGGATTCCACGAACCAAAGAACCACGGCTGTTGAGTCCGTCAAATGGTTTTTTTTCCTGATTTTTTTCTTCATTGAACGAATAAAAAATATTTTCTTTTTTCGGTTCAACGATGAGCGCAGTATCTTTTGAAAACACAATTGAATTTTGCAAATCGGGATGAATGAAGTAGGAAACGCTGGCATTTTGGTTTATCAAAGAGGAATCGAAATAAATTTCACCTGTGGCATAATTGATTTTATAAAGTAATTCTGAAACCGGTTTTCCGTTTTCATCTCGTATAAGCACTTTGTCCGGCAAAATGACTCTTGAACTCAGCTGAACGGTGTCCGAAATAAGAATGGAGTCCAAACGGGCGTTATCGTTTTCCCATGCAGGAACCTGCCCCGAAGCGGCAATGGCCAAAACCAAGCTGAATAAGACCGATATATAGAACTTTAAACCCAAGCAATGAATTTATGTACAAATAACGCAATTTTAGGGTTTGTCGTGTACTGCTGTAACAATCACTTGCGCATTTCTACTGATTTAAAAATGGAAAGGATGAAAAACTTAATCAGGTATGAGGAATTGGGGATTTTCCTGCTCAGCATTTATTTATTCTCCACAATGGGTTTCGAATGGTGGGTTTTCCCTGCCTTGCTTTTTTTACCGGATTTGAGTATGCTGGGCTATCTGGCAGGCAAGAAAGCCGGAGCGGTTTTTTACAATTTGGCCCACCACCGCGGGATTGCAGCTGCCTTTTACCTATCAGGCATATACCTTGACAATGAAATGGTAACATTGGCCGGAATTATCCTCTTTGCCCATGCTACATTGGATAGGGTATTCGGTTACGGGCTGAAATATTATACGGGATTCAAGGAAACGCATTTGGGCAGGATTGGGCAATGACCTCACATCACAAACAAAGGTTTGTCCTGCATGAGTTCGTATATTTTTTCTGCCAGCTTTTGGGTTTGAACTCTCAGTTCCGGCACCGCAGTGCTTTCCCACAGTTCACCTTTTAGATTGGTGCCTAAAGTAAATAAATTGGAATGGGGATTTCCATTTGGTCGAATAATTTGAAAGGTTTCAGTATCTGTCCGAATTCCAAGTTTAAGTTTGTCTTGATAGAGAATTTCTTTTTCCAAGCATTTTTTTAAAAAACTTTGATTCAACCTAAGTAAATCCGATTCTGGACCTGTACAATTAATCACACGGGAAACCTTAAGAGTATCCAAGCGACTTTCCTTTTTGTCAAAATACTCAACAACAACATACCCTTCTGATTCTGTGAAATTTATAATTTTACCCGATATAATATGGAGTTTTTCTTTTCGAAGTGATTGGATTTTATCATAGGACTCCATTGGCAGCCTGTGCCGTGCAACGCCCCATAAATGACGCAACCGCCGCATAAAAACATGCTTTTCCTTTTCGGTCAGGGCTTCCCAAATTTTAGGGGTAAGCGGTCTCAAGGAATCTATTACCGGTATGGCGGATATTCCTTTATCACATAGGATTTTTATGTGTCTTTTTACCAAACTAAGAATTTCACGAAGAGTTGGGTTCTCTGTTAATTCTTCCGTCAGTCCGGAATAGGTTAGATGGGTACTCTGATGAGGTAAAATATTAAAACCGTTTGGAGAAATAGAGAAAATATTTCCTTCGAATTCATTTTCCAACAAGCCAAATACTGTGTCGACCATGGTTAATCCGTTGCCAATAATTAATACAGGGAACTCCTGATCGACTTCTTTTACTGATTCGGGTCTCCACGGATTTTGAAAATAATTTCGGCTACGATAAAAGTCGCTGTTTTCTATGGGTGGATTTCGAGGGATGTGGTTGCCAGTCGCAATGACACAATAATCAGAATGAAACTCTCGGTTATTTTCCGTGGTTAGTGAAATCCCGTTGTCTGTGACATCCAAGTCAGTTACATAACTGTCCACCATAGATATTAAAATATTTTTGAGCTTTGCTTTTTGCTGGGTTTGTTTCCAAATGTTTTCTAAATAGCGACCATATAATGATCTGGTTAAGAATGCAGTTTGGATAAATGTTTTATCCTGTGCCTCATATCCCTTTTGTTCCATCACCCAATTTACGAAATTGTCGGGTTGGGTTGGATAGGCGCTCATTTTTCCGGCAGCGACGTTTAATAAATGTTTTTCTGAATACGGGTTATAAGCAATTCCTCTGATAGCCTTTATTTTATCAAATAATAAAATCTCTATGGGAGAATCTATATTTTCTACCAAATGGGTGATGGTCATTATCCCTGTAAAGCCGCCACCGATTATTGCCAATTTTTTTGGATTCATTGGGTTTGGACTTTATAATATTATTTTCAGCAAAGAATAAGAAGAGGTCAAGATAATTAGACACCCTACCAATATCATCATTGTTTTACGTGGGATTTTTTTTGTAACATATGCCCCGAACGGTGCGGCAATGGTTCCACCAATAATCAACCCTAAGATAATTTGCCAACTGTTAACACCTGTAAAATAAATCAATATACCTGCGCTGAAGAAGGTTACAAAAAATTCCGCAGTGTTGACCGTTCCAATGACTATGTTTGGTGTATTGCCCTTATTAATCAAATTAGATGTAACAATAGGACCCCATCCGCCTCCACCGATTGCGTCTAAGAATCCGCCAAAGAGGGCCAAGATAGAAGCGTTTTTCGTGTCATTCTTCGGGACAATTGCGCGTCTTACCGCCTTATATAAAATAATTATGCCCAGAGCCATAAGGTAAACATTGATGTATGGCTTGATAATATCACCATCTAATATATTCCCTAAGAGATAAGCTCCCAAAGAGGCACTTATCACTCCGGGAATGGCCAATTGAAAAAACAGTTTTTTATCAAAATTCCCAAAGCGCATATGCGAAAGCCCCGAAACCCCGTTAGTGAAGACTTCAGCCGTGTGAACCGCAGCAGATGCGAGTTTAGGTGACAACCCGAAACTCAGCAACAAGGAATTGGAAGTAACTCCATAAGCCATCCCTAACGAACCGTCTATGATTTGGGCTAAGAAGCCCGCCAACATAAACCAAAAAAAAGTTTCGTTGAAAGTTAAATCCGTCGGCGTCGCATCCGGTAAATATTTAATAAGCACTACTGCTATCAATGATAATTTAAACAGAAGAATAAAAATTGAAATGTGTTTGGTTGTAATTTTTTCCATGGCTTTAATTATTTTTTTTGAGATTGATGATGTGAATTATTGTAAATCGAAATATGTCACGGTTGTAAAAATCATCTCCGGAAGCTCTTTGTTGAAACCATTTTATGTATCCGACTTCAACGCCCAATTTTTCAAAAGGCATATATTGTATACTGAAACCATAACGGTTTTGATCAAATACATTATAGGTAATATCGGAACCGATGTTCAAAAATATTTCGTCGAATGCTTTGAGGTGTATTTTATCGTGTGGCGAATACGAAAGTTCCAGTTTATACCTTGAACGGTTATTGGTAAAGGCTATTTTCCCGCTTTCTTGTTCTATAAAACGAAATTCAGACCAATAGCGATGACTAATATTCCAATTCTCGCTTAATATCTGTTTATACACCACCTCTATTTGCGGCCTCAATTCTGTTCTATTATAATAATCCTTTTCTTCGGGATTATGCGGAATTGATTGCTGAAAATAGGTAAAGGCAGCACCCAAGTTCCAACCTTTTCCAAGTTTTCTGGTTAATAAAGTTCTTGTCAGGAATTGGTGTTGTCGCCACGGAAACCAATAGGATCTTTCTTCTACTTCTTGTATGAGTTGCCAATTGTTATCAATGTTTAATTTAAGGTTGTACCGCAACCAGAGAAGGTCTTGGTTTTCTACATTCTTCTGGGCTTTCAATCCCACCGTAAATAGAATCAGCAAACTAATTGTCAAATAAATTCGGGTAAATAAGAGTTTCATATTTAAGTTTTTCGCCAGCAAAAATATAATATCCTACTATTCCTACCAAATTTATATGAGTTAGATTTAAAAAAATTTATTTTTCCATATTTCTTTCCCTTTCGAGGATGTTTGAGAGCGTTGCTTTTTTCAGTCTTTTTACAGTTTCCATCCTAATTTCATAAAATACAGTCCTAATTCCACAGGTTTTTTCATCGGCACATTCCTCACATCGCTCATAAAATCTATAGGTGACACAAGGCAAAAGAGCAATTGCTCCGTCAAACAACCGGGCTATATCAGCTAAATTTATGTCTTCCGGATTTTTATTGAGGGAATATCCTCCATATTTCCCCTTTTTACTATTAAGGATTCTCGCATTCTTGAGATCTACTAATATAGTTTCCAAAAATTTTAGAGGAATATTCTGGTCTTCGGCTATTTTACTGACGGATATTGGCTGGGCAGAAATGTTTTTGGCAATGTAAACCAAAGCGTTTATGGCGTATTTTGTTTTCTTGGATAACATGGCTATTAAATAATATGAAACCTGATAGTATCATTGAGGTTACTTCAAAAGGAATTATGATCCCAATCACATCACAAACAAAGGTTTGTCCTGCATGAGTTCATTAACCTCACCGGCAATCCCTTCAATCTTGGCTTCGTCTGATTTATTCATCAATACTTCGTCAATCAGGTTTGCAATGGTTTGCATGTCTGCTTCCTTCAATCCGCGTGTCGTAACCGCAGCGGTTCCCAAACGAATCCCTGAAGTGACGAATGGTGATTTATCATCAAAAGGAACCATATTTTTGTTACAGGTAATATCGGCTTTTACCAAAGCATTTTCGGCTTCTTTTCCCGAAATGTTTTTGTTCCTGAGGTCTATCAGCAGTAAATGATTTTCCGTTCCGCCGGAAATGATTTCATATCCTTTTTCCATCATGGCGCCGGCCAATGCACGGGAATTTTTGGTCACCTGCAAAATATATTGGAAATATTCATCGGTTAAGGCTTCTTCAAAAGCGACCGCTTTCCCCGCAATTACGTGTTCCAGCGGGCCGCCCTGCATTCCGGGAAATACAGCAGCATTCAGAAGTTGCGACATCATTTTGGTTTCTCCTTTTGGCGTTTTATGGCCCCAAGGATTCTCAAAATCTTTCCCCATCATAATGATTCCACCACGCGGGCCACGTAAAGTCTTATGGGTGGTCGAAGTGATGATATGGCAATGTGGAAGCGGATCGTTTAAAATTCCTCTGGCAATCAACCCTGCCGGATGCGCTATGTCGGCCAGCAACAAGGCTCCGATTTCATCGGCCACTTCCCTGAATTTTGCATAATCAATATCGCGCGAATATGCAGATGCCCCGCAAATAATCATTTTCGGCTTCTCTTTCAATGCGGTTTCACGCATGGCATCATAATCAATGCGACCCGTTTCTTTGTCCACACCGTAAAAAGAAGTTTGGTAAAGGATACCGGAAAAATTCACAGGCGATCCATGAGTCAAATGCCCGCCGTGCGAAAGGTCGAACCCCATTACCTTATCGCCTGCGTTCAAACATGCCAAATACACGGCGGCATTTGCCTGAGAGCCGCTATGGGGCTGCACATTCGCGTATTCCGCATTGAACAAATGCTTTAACCTTTCAATGGCCAAGGTTTCAATTTCATCAACCACTTCACAACCTCCGTAATACCGTTTGCCGGGATAACCTTCCGCATATTTATTAGTCAGTACCGAACCCATCGCCTTCATCACATTGTCACTTACATAGTTTTCAGAAGCAATCAGCTCCAGTCCGATGGTTTGTCTTTCCCTTTCTTCTTCAATCAGGTCGAAAATTATATCTTGTGCCATTATCTTAATTTTTGGAAGTTCAAAAGTACTGAATTTTATATACTTTTAAGCAATGAAAACCTATAATGTAATCGGATTGATGTCGGGGACTTCTTTGGACGGACTGGATATTTGTTATGTGAAATTCAATTACCCTTCTTTATCCTTCGAAATCCTTGCGGCAAATACAATGGCCTACCCAAAGGATTGGATTTTGAAATTGAAAGATGCCATTCATTTGTCAGGCAATGAATTGTGTAAACTGGATATGGATTATGGTTTTTATTTGGGCGAAACCGTTCGCTCGTTCCTAAGGGAATACAATATCGAAAACGTAGATTTAATCGCATCTCACGGCCATACCGTTTTCCATAACCCCAAAGAAAGATATACCCGTCAAATCGGGAATGGCGCGGCAATCCATGCCGAAACAGGTCTCAAAACCATCTGTGATTTCCGGGTGCAGGACGTGGCTTTAGGCGGCCAAGGTGCTCCCCTCGTGCCGATTGGCGATGAAATTCTTTTTGGGCAATATGAAGCATGCCTGAATTTAGGCGGTATTTCGAATATTTCTTTCAGAAAAAACAATGAACGAATTGCATTTGACATTTCTCCTTTTAATTTGGTTTTGAATTATTTAGTGGAAAAAACAGGAAAACTTTTTGATGAAGACGGTACTTTGGCGAAATCGGGAAAAGTCAATATTGAATTATTGAATCAGCTTAATTCGCTGGCATATTACAAAGCCCCATCACCGAAGTCTTTGGGCATTGAGTTTTGCTATTCAAATGTTTTTCCGCTGATTGAGGAATCGGCTTTGGAAACCAAAGATTTACTCGCCACTTTTGTGGAACATTTCGCTTTTCAAATTGCAGAAGTTTTCAATAAAAATAGCATCAAAAACGTATTGGTAACGGGCGGCGGAACTTATAACAAATTTTTTATTGAAACATTAAAAGGTAAAACTGCCACTAAGATTATTTTACCCGAAAATCAAATCATTGATTACAAAGAAGCCTTGGTTTTTGCGCTGATGGGCGTTTTGAAATCGGAGGAGGAAATAAATGTTTTGAAATCGGTCACGGGGGCTCAAAAAAATCACTGTTCGGGAATTGTATATGGATGATTTTATTTAATTTTAAACAGTGAATATTCGGGTAGCCATAGCAGAAGACAACTTTTTCCTGACCAAGGTCATCGAAGAAAAATTATCGTTTTTCAATGACCTAAAGCTGAAGTTCACCGCGGTGAACGGACAGGAATTGCTCGCCAAACTCAAAAAAGACCCGGTGGTGGATTTGATTTTGATGGACTTGGAAATGCCGGTGATGGACGGGATTGAAGCTACCGCGGAAGTCCGGAAACGCTATCCGCAAATCAAAATCGTGATGCTCACGGTTTTTGACAATGACGAAAACATTTTCAATTGCATCAAAGCGGGAGCCGATGGTTACCTCCTCAAAGAAACCGAACCTCAAACCCTTTACAAAGGAATTCTGGAAACCCTCAATGGTGGCGCAGCCATGACACCATCCATCGCGCTTAAAACATTGAAATTATTGCGGAATCCTGTGGATTTTCAAAACCATTCTCCGGAAGAAGAAGTAAAACTTTCCGCCCGGGAAATTGAAGTATTGGAGCAATTGAGCAAAGGGCTAAGCTACAGCATCATTGCCGAAAATCTTTTTCTTTCGCCCAGCACCGTACGGAAACACATCGAAAACATTTACAAGAAACTTCAGGTGCACAATAAGCTGGAGGCTATTCAGAAAGCGGAACGCAACAAACTCATTTAATCGTTTCCATAATTATTTCTTCGCTAATTCATTCAAAATAGGGCAAATGCCGTATTGTCTGAAGGGAAAGGAAATCTAAAATTTGCATCAAATCATTAAACAAATAATTATGAAAACGATTAAACAACTTGGCTTATTTGCTTTTTTGCTTGCCGCAACATCCATCCTGAATTTTTCTTGCAAAAGTGATGATGACGGAGGTGGAGGCGGAGCTGCGGCGGAAGGGACGATTTCAGCCAAAGTGAATGGAAACCAATTCAATTCCTTATCGATGACGACCTCGGGCACCATGGCCGGAAGCACGCTATCCTTTTTGGGTTCCAGCACGGACGGCAAAGCCATACAGTTTGTAGTGAATGGGATTGACGGAACCGGAACTTACCAAATTGGTGGCGGAGCCAATATTTCGGTGGCGGCTTCCTACACTGAAGTGAACATCAACAACCCTTCAAACACACAAATTTGGCAAGCTCCTTTTGACGATTCCGTAGCGGGTGAAATCAGCTTTTCAGAAGTTTCGGCCAATAAGGTAAAAGGAACCTTCTCTTTTCAGTGTAAAAATGTCAACGGGGACGGAAGCGTGAAAAATGTTACCGAAGGCTCATTCAACGTAAACTTGCAATAAAACCAAACCACCTAAACTTTCTTTTTGGGTATTCTCTCTAACAACAACCTAATGCCGACATTTTTGAGTTAATTAATGTGGTTTGAGTAAGCGCAGTGGCAGCAAAAAATTAAGTAAGATTCTAATAATTTGATTAAATTTGAATTGGCTGTCATTGCGTTTTTTCAAGATAAGCGAAACCAAAAACTGATAGAGACATAATTCCGTCAGGTAATTTGAATCACCTGAATTAATTTATTTTGATTGGTTAAAATCCCTACTAAAACTTCAATTTCCCAATGCGCATGAAAACAATCGGATTTTTAATTTTACTACTGGCTGGTTTCAACTTGCATGCGCAACAGGGAAATATCCAAAACCTAACCGAAAACGCCTTAAAAATATACCGGACGGACACCCCGCGTGCGCTCGCACTATTGGAAGAAGCCAAAGACCAAGCTCAATCTGATTTGGACAATCAATACATCCACAATGGTTTGGGGATTGTTTACCGTTTTTTGGGAGAATTTGAAAAAGCCCGGCAACATTCCATCAAAGTACTCGGTTCCAAAGACCCGAAGCTAAGGGCATCCGCTTACAATAATTTAGGTGCCTGTAACCGTTCTTTGGGAAAATACGAAGAAGCTGTGAAATTCTACATCCATGCGCTGCGCGAGTACGACCAGCTCAATATGGAGGAGGAATACGCCACCGTAAGCAGTAATTTGAGCGTGGTTTACAACAGCCTCGGGTTATATGAAAAAGCCAAAAGTTATAACCATTCCGCCATCCGGACTTTCCAAAAAATCAAACATCAAAAAGGCTTATCAGAGGCTTATAATAATTTTGCCATGATTCTGGTGAACCAAGACAGTTTGGACCAAGCACTAAATTATTTCACCCAATCCCTTGACATCGAAAGAGAATTAAAGGACCGGAAGGGAATTTCGGAATCGCTGAACAATGTGGGCGGAGTTTATTATTACCAAGGAAAAATCAATGAAGCCTTGGCGATTTTCAAAGAGGTTTTAGAGATTGAAAAGTCAATTGACAACCTCGGCGGCGTCTCTTCTACTTACAATAATATCGCACAGCTGCTGATGGAAAGCCACGATTACAGCCTTGCCAAACAATACATCGACTCGGCCTACACTTATTCAAAGAAAAACAAAATATCGGATGACTACCTCATCAGCCTTGAAAATTACATTCAATACAATGAAAATTTAGAACAGCATAAGAACGCTAACCGTTATTATAAAATTTACAAAAAAGTTTCGGACAGCATCAGACAGGAGAGCAACCTCCGGCAATTGCACGAAACCGAAGCCAAGTTCCAAACCGAAAAGAAAGAAAAAGAAATTTTGGTACAAAGGGCGCAAATGGCGGAAGATCGGTTGAAAATCGAAAGAAAGAACCAATTGATCCTCGGCATCATCGGGCTTGCACTGTTGGGGGGCTTGATTGGTTTCCAATTTTACCGCGTACAAAAGATACGGAACAAACAATTGGAAAAAGAGAACCAACTCAAAGACGCGCTTCTTGAAATTGAAACCCAGAACAAGTTACAGGAGCAAAGACTCCGGATTTCCCGTGACCTGCACGACAACATCGGTTCCCAACTTACCTTTATCATTTCTTCCATAGACAATCTCAAATACATTTGGGGTAAAGAGAGCCCGGAAATCGCCAAACGGTTGGAAGACATCAGTTTCTTTACGCGCCAAACGATTTCGGAACTTCGGGATACCATCTGGGCGATGAACAAGGATGACATTTCGGCCGGCGACCTGAAAATCCGGATTAATAATTTTCTGGAAAACGCGCGTTCAGCGACCCACGGCATTGAGTTCAAATTTGAAACT
Source organism: Bacteroidota bacterium (assembly GCA_023433225.1). Taxonomy (GTDB): domain Bacteria; phylum Bacteroidota; class Bacteroidia; order Flavobacteriales; family Weeksellaceae; genus Moheibacter. Next base: position 20,327 of record JAEZDQ010000135.1, read on the forward strand.
GATGAGCAGGTTGATGAAGAGCATAAATTCTCCGCTTTGGAAGGAATCAACCTGTACCGGGTCGTTCAGGAAGCGGTCAACAACGCCATCAAACATGCCCAAGCTACCCAAATCCAAGTCAAAATCAACCAAAAAGGCAAACGGTTTTTCATTGAAATAACGGACAATGGAAAAGGCATTGATGAAGGCGACCTCAGCACCGGAAACGGCCTGCACAACATCCATAAACGGATGACCGAAATCGGCGGCGGCGCAAGTTGGGTCAGCGGCGGTAATGGTACAAGGATTAAACTCGATATTTAAATATTATCTTTAAATTTGTCGGAAATCAAAACGGCAAAATGGATTCCAATTCCAAACAACCTCCCATTGATTACCTTTTAACCCCCTTCAACCGGTTTATCCGAAAGGAAACCACGGGCAGTATGGTTTTGTTTGCGGCGACGGTTTTGGCGTTACTCTTAGCCAACTCGTCTATTGCCGCTGATTACCATCATTTTTTTAACCAAACATTGGGCATTCAGTTTAACGGTGATTCCTTTTTGAACCTTTCTTTACACCATTGGATTAATGACGGATTGATGGCGGTGTTTTTCTTTGTGGTCGGATTGGAATTGAAACGGGAAATCGTGGCGGGAGAATTGTCCAATCCAAGCAAAGCAATGGTTCCGATAGCCGCTGCAATAGGCGGTATGATTGTTCCTGCCTTGATTTATTTTTCACTCAATCCGACAGGTGAAGCTTCACGGGGTTGGGGAATCCCAATGGCGACGGACATTGCCTTTGCATTGGGTGTATTGTATTTATTGGGCAACAGGATTCCGTTGGCATTAAAAGTTTTTTTAACTGCTTTGGCCATCGTAGATGACTTGGGGGCTGTATTGGTCATCGCATTTTTTTATACTTCCGAGATTTCAATTCAAAACCTAATAATCGGCCTTTCCTTTGTGGGTGTGATGTATTTGGGAAATAAACTGGGCATCCGTAACTTCTTATTTTACTTGATTCTGGGCGTTTTGGGGGTATGGCTTGCCTTTCTTTTATCGGGCGTGCACGCCACAATCGCAGCAGTATTGGCCGCGTTTACCATTCCAGTCGATGTGCGAATTAAGGAAACGGTCTTTACTGAAAAAATAACTATTCTCCTCAAGCGCTTTCAGTCTTTGGATTCAAGGAATCAAATTCCTGTATTGACTAATGAACAAATGGCTGTACTGGAAGAAGTCAAATCGGCCACTGATCAGGCGGTTTCTCCACTTCAGAGGTTGGAACACGCTTTGCACCCTTGGGTGAGTTTTTTGGTAATGCCATTGTTTGCATTGGCCAACGCAGGGATTTCATTGTCCTTTGATTCCGAAAGTTTATTCTCTACCAACATCGCATTCGGCGTGGCCTTAGGATTATTATTGGGCAAGGTCGTCGGTATTGTTTTGTTTTCTTTATTGGTTTGCGGATTCAATCCCCGAAGGTTGCCCGATGGGATTTCTTTAAAGAATTTGATTGGGGTCAGCTTTTTGGCATCAATAGGTTTTACGATGTCCATGTTTGTGTCAGAACTGGCTTTTGAGGATGCGGCTCACAATTTACAAGCCAAGGTAGGGATTTTTGCCGCTTCGCTTGTGGGTGGTATTGCAGGCTATCTCTTCTTAAAATTTTCCAATCCACAAACGATTAACAAGTGACTTACGAACAAGCTCAAAAATGGTTGTACCAAAAACTCCCAATGTTTCAGAGGATTGGGCCGGAAGCTTATCGGAAAGATTTAAAGAACATCAGGGAGCTGAGCGCATTTCTTGGAAACCCGCATTTGAAATTCCCATCTGTCCATGTTGCAGGCACCAATGGCAAAGGGAGTTGTTCGCACCTCTTGGCCTCTGTTTTACAGGAAGCGGGTTACCACACTGGATTGACCACCTCTCCTCATTTGGCTGATTTCAGGGAGCGAATAAGGGTAAACGGACAAATTTGTCGGAAAGATTTTGTCATTGACTTTGTAGAAAGGATTGCAGACCTGACAGAATCATTGGAAGCCTCGTTTTTTGAAGTTTCAATCGCCATGGCTTTTGAATATTTTGCACAGGAAAAAGTGGACATCGCCATTGTAGAAACGGGTTTGGGCGGCAGGTTGGATTCGACCAATATCATCAATCCGTTGGTATCGGTCATTACCAACATCGGATTGGACCATACCCAATTTCTGGGAGATACATTGGGTAAAATCGCGGTGGAGAAAGCAGGTATCATCAAACCGGGCGTACCGGTGGTAATTGGCGAATCTCATCCTGAAACGCGGAAAGTCTTTGAAGCGAAAGTCAAGGAAAGTAAATCTGAAATTGTATTTGCGGAAGAAAAAAAATCCGAGGATTATGACTCTGATTTAAAAGGTTCTTACCAATTTAAAAACAAACGAACCGTACTTGCAGCGATTGAATTTTTACAACAAAAAGGTTTTGTTATCCTAACGGAAAACATCCAAGAAGGTTTTTTGAAAGTCGTTCCGAACACCGGTTTGCGCGGTCGCTGGGAAGTCTTGGGTGAAAAACCGTTGACCGTGGCAGACACGGCCCATAACCTTCACGGGCTAATGGAGGTTTTAAAGCAAATTCTTCAAACACCTTATGAAAAATTGCATCTGGTATTGGGTTTTGTAAACGACAAAGACGTAGCTTCTCTGGTTCAGATGTTTCCAAATGACGCGGTCTATTATTTCAGCGCGCCGGAGGTGCCCAGAAAACTGACTGTAGAGAAACTCCGCGAAACGGTGCCTGCAGAACTGGACGCTTCTTATTACCCTTCGGTTTCTGCAGCATTGAAAGCAGCCCGATCAAAAGCTTCGGTAAAAGACTTCATTTTCATCGGTGGAAGTACGTTTGTGGTGGCGGAGGTTGTGGATTGAAATTCCTTTAAAATAACGAAAAGTAACATCAAATTTCAGTAGGTTTGACATGGTTAAATCCATTGAAGTATGAAAATGATTTGTACTGGGGCACTAATATTTCTTAGTTTATTTTCTTGTAAGAAAGAAAAAAGCAACCTCATCACCCTTGCCGGAAACATTGAAAATGCAGATACCGACAGTATTTTCCTGATTAGAGATACCATCCGAAAAGCCATTCCCCTACAAAACGGAAAATTCCATGATACGCTTCGGTTAGCCGATTTCGGTTATTTTGAATTGTCTGTCGGACAAGAAAGCACTGAAATTTTCATCAATCCGGGCGATAGTTTGTTTATATCTACCGATATGCAATCTTTTGATGAAAATTTAAAATACGGTGGAAGTTCCGAAAAAGAAAATAATTATTTGGCGCGGAAGCAATTAAAAACCAAAAAAATTGATGCAAATCGCCAATCCTTTTTTTCGGCTTTGCCAGCTGATTTTAAAACAAAATTAAACGCTTTTCGCAATGAGATTTTACAAGAACTTGAAAAAGAAAATCTCGACTCAAAATTTATGGAATTGGAGAAAAAGAACATTGAATATTTCTACCATACGGTCTTGGCGCAATATCCGGCATCGTTTAAATATTTCACCCGAAATATTGCCATATTACCCCATGGTTTTGAGGAAGGAGCTGAAAAAATAAATCTGGAAAACGAGGCCGACTTTGTTTCGATCCCCGCCTATAAGCAATATATTTTTTATCAAATAGCCAATCAGATGGGTGAGGCAACATCCGCTGAAGAAATCGAAAAAATCATTTCTGATATTCAATCGCCTATCATAAAAGATGCGATGATGAAGGCGTTTTTGCTGTATCCCATCGAATCGGGAACTGCGGATGCAGCGCGTTACAATGCTTTCATCCAGAAGAATTCAACCGATGAAAAACTCAAAAAGCAATCCGCCGATATAATGCTCAGATTTCAAAAATTATTGCCGGGCAAACCTTCACCCAAATTTACTTATCCGGACACCAACGGAAAAACCGTTTCATTGGACGTCTTAAAGGGAAACCTTGTGTACATAGATGTTTGGGCGACTTGGTGCGGCCCTTGTTACATGGAAATTCCTTATTTGAAACAATTGGTTGCTGATTATGAAGGGAAAAACCTAAAAATCGTGAGCATATCCATCGACTCCAAAAAAGATTTTGAGAAATGGCAAAATACGGTAAGGGAAAATGATTTGAAAGGCTTCCAAGTTTTTGCGGACAAAGATTGGGATTCGGAATTTGTAAGAGACTATGGCATCAAAGAAATTCCCCGTTTTATTTTGATCGATCAGAAAGGCAACATCCTCAATGCCGATGCGCCTCGGCCTTCTGACCCGCAAATCAGGATGTTGATTGATTTGAATTTGTGATTGACAAATCAAGAAATTATATGTAAATAATAGATTACAATCCTTTAATTACATAAAAATAATGGATTAAGATTTTGTGGAAACAAAAAATCCCGCTCTTTCGGAGCAGGACTGTTTAATTAAACATTTTGAGCAAGAATTAGTTCCTGAGCAAATTTCTAAATCATCTATGATTGACAAGCATCTTTTTTGTGGCATACTTGCCGTTGACATACAGGGAATAGAAATAAAGGCCTGGTTTCCAATTTGAAACGTCCAAGGTAAAGGAGTGGTTACCTTTTCCCATCATTTGAGGGCCAAGCATAAGCATTTCACGGCCCAAGGCATCATACACTTTCAACACAACATTTACTTGATTGTCCAATGTAAAGGGTATATGGGTAATGGTAGTACAAGGATTCGGAACATTTTGAGCCAGACCTATACCGGCTTGAACAACGTGAGAATCCAACCCTAAAAAGGAAGAATTTTTAAAGATACCCCCGCCGTTCGACCCCGCATACAAGTATCCGTTGTTTCCCAAAGCAAAAGCACGAATGTCTGTATTGGTAAGCCCGGTACTCATTTCAGCCCATGAGGAACTGCCACTTTGCAGAACAAATACGCCCGTGGAAGTACCCAAAATCACATCGTTATTTGAATTTATGGAGAGCGTTTGAGGATAGACCTCGGTTAATCCTGTTGCTGTTTCAGTCCATGAAACGCCGTTGTTATCTGAAGTGAAAACCGTTCCCATGAAACCCGTTCCTGTAAAGAGAAATGCGGAAGCATATAATCTATCACTTGAATCTACTGCCATACTGTTTATATCGGTTATCGTAAGCCCATTGTTAACCAAGGTCCAGGAAGCACCATTGTCTGTTGACCGGAAAATTCCTTCCCCACAACCATTGCTGCCCACAAAAAGGTCACCATTGGAATTGATTATCAGGGAAGTCAGGTTGGTACAACTGAGACCATTGTTAATTAGAGTCCAGTTATCGCCATTGTTTGAAGACCTATAAATACCATCAAAAGATGTTGTGGCAAAAATATCGCCTTGGGAATTGGAGGCAAGACCAGTTACATCTGAGGCAATCATCCCCTGATTCACTTCCTCCCAAGAGTTTCCGTTATCGGCCGAACGAAAGACACCTCCCGCACCATCAATAAAATCTGCTCCACAGAAAAGATTGCCATTAGAGGTTTTGGTCATGGAATGAATGAATTTCGCCGAAAGACCTGTGTTTAATTGGAGCCAGCTGTTACCTTGATCCTGACTGCGAAATATCCCTGCCCCATAAGTACCCGCAAACAAATCCCCGCTTAAGCCATCGGCCATCAGCACACGTGTATCAACCGCATTAATACCCGTATTGGCCAATGTCCAGTCATTTGCGTTGTTGTCACTTGAAAATACTGCATTCCCCAAAAACGTTCCGGCAAAAATCTTATTGCTCGAATTTATGACAAGGGTGGTTACCTTGTTGTCCGAAAGGCCGTTGGTGTCGTTGTTCCAGGTGTTTCCATAATCGGAAGAACGGAAAACCCCTGCACCGTAGGTCGCCGCCAAAAGATCTCCGTTGCCCAATTCGAGAATCTCATAAACGCTATAGTTGGACGAACCTCCGAGAGGTGGCAGGTGCGACCAGGTATCGCCGTTGTCTGCGGATAAGTAAATTCCGTCATCAAAATCGGATCCTACAAAAATATCGCCATTGTCCATGATTTTATAACACAAAGGAATTTGGCAAGATTCAGGCCCTCCTACGGAAGTCCAGCTGTTTCCGTAATCCGAAGATCGAAAACTGCCACTTCCGAAAGTCCCTGCAAAAATCTCCCCTGATTCATTTTCTGCCAATGCCGTAATATAGTTGTTGGTAATCCCGGAACTTTGTTGGGTCCAGTTATTTCCATCATCTGTAGAACGGTAAACACCTCCACTTGCGGTCCCGGCAAACAAATAACCATTGGATGTAGCAAGGAGCGTGGTTACATAAAGGTCGCTCAAACCTACATTAGCCACAGTCCAATCATCTCCGTTGTTGGTGGAACGAAAGACACCGCCTCCGAGTGTCCCGGCAAAAACATTTCCGTTCGGAATCACCGTTAGTGCCCAGACCGTATTGTTGGTTATGCCTTCGTTTACCTCTTCCCATTGGTTACTATCATTCAGCAACCTAAAGACTCCTCCACCTTGGGTACCAATAAAAATATCGTCACCTGAACTGAGTGCCATGGATTGGATACTTCCCCCGAAAGGGCCATTGACGGGTTCCCAAATTTGGGTAAATGCAAAACTGTGCATCAGCAGCAATACGAATAAAGTAAAATTACGTACCATGTGTTAATTTTTTAATTGTGAAAATTTTATAATTGATCCTTAAACAAGATTACTGGATTCGCTGTTTTAAAACAAAAAAACACCTTCTCAAAATCTTCCCGAGGCTCTTAATTATTTTACAAAGTGAAGAAAATGAAAAACTTATACCCCATCAAACCACTGGTAGATGTCAATCTCTTTGGGTATATTAAGTTTTTTCCGAATCAAGTATTTTTTGTTCTGAACAGTTTTGGGTGTGATGTATTTATAGCGGGCAATGTCTTTGGTAGAGGTTTTCAGTTTCAAGAGCGAACAGAATTCTATTTCGGACTGAACGATTTGAGGATTTATTTCTAATAATTTCTTTGAAAAACCGGGAAACATTTCATCAAAATAATTCATAAACGCAGGATCCCTTTGTTCAAGCATCTGAAGAAGCTGACTGTAATTATGTCTGGCCTGATTTTCAGAAAAAGTAGCCAGATATTTTTGGCTTTCCTGTTCCTGACGAGCAAGCGTTTTGTTTTTTCTTGTAATTAGAAATATAACCACACCCATCAGTATAAAAAGAAAAACCAATAAATAAAGATACGGATTTGAATTATCTTCTTTTTCTTTCAGAAGTTGATGAAGCGATTTATTTTGGTTTTCCGTAATGCTGAGTTTCAATGAATCTTTCTTGATCTCATAAATGCGGGCAGAGTCCGCTTTCATTAATTCCTGATAACACAAAATGATATTATCATACAGGCTACGAATGTTGATGTGGTTCTTATAACCTTCTAATTTTTCTGCTTCTTTGAAATAATTTAAAGCGTGCTGATAATTTTTTTCTTTGAGTGCTACGCTCCCCATCACCCAAAGGTTGGTAATATTGGTGTTATGTTGGTTAAAGTTATTGTTCAACTCTTGGGAAAGCGCAATATGGTGTTTGGCCGAATCCAGTTCATTTATTTCATTGTAAGCCGCTGCGAGATTGGAATAATGAATGTGAAGAAGTTCTTCCTTGTATTCTTTATTGGGCATCTGCTCAAATTCCCTGCCGGCCAGATTGAGGAAGTCCAGTTGATTTTTATTGTCTCCTTTTGCCGCATAATAATTAGAAAAGGAAATATATAAATCTCCCTTACTTATAATATTGAGGGAATCCTTTCCCTGAAGTTGTGCAGCTAACTCCCTCCCCTGCTCAAGTTCCCGAAATGCTTTTTCAGGCAGTCCGCTAAAATAATAAGCTTCAAACAAATATCTCTTCGCCATTATCTGGTAAGCATCCGCCTTATATGATTTGGCTCTTTTGGAAAGTAATTTAGCTTTCGCCATCATTTTTTCAAAATCATTCTTTCCCCGGTAATAAATGCATTGAATGACAAGAGCCGGTAATTCCACATCAGCTTCCTTTAAACTTCTGCCCTCTTTTTCCAGTAATTGAGCCTCTTGATTTGCTTTCTCCGGAACTGCATCAAGAACCGTGAAACTGCTTTCAACCTTTTTCAGCAATGCCTCTCTTTCAGGATTCTCCTGAGAATATCCCGTCACAAACCCCAGGAAGAAAAAAATAATTATATTGAAATATTTTCCCATTTGACCATGAAAAGGTAAGTAAATTCCTCAGCATAAAAAATAGAGTATAAAAAATCCCGCTCTTTCGAGCGGGATTCGACAAACGTTTATGGGTTTAATTTATTTTACTTTTTCTACAATTGCTTTGAAAGCTTCTGGGTGATTCATAGCCAAATCGGCAAGAACTTTACGGTTCAATTCGATTCCGGCTTTTTTGGCAGCACCCATAAATTGCGAATAAGACATTCCGTGAAGTCTGGCTCCCGCGTTGATTCTCTGAATCCACAAAGCACGAAAATTTCTCTTTTTCTGACGACGGTCACGGTAAGCATAAACCAATCCTTTTTCAACCGCGTTTTTCGCTACGGTCCATACATTTTTTCTGCGTCCGAAGTAACCTTTGGCTAACTTCATCAACTTTTTTCTGCGCGCTCTTGACGCTACTGAATTTACTGATCTTGGCATAATTTTTAATTTTTTTGTGGCAGGCGAACCTAAAGGCTACTTGGTATTTTGCTCTGAACACAGGGTTAATAAATGAATTAATAAACCTGAGAAAGATTAAATCAGTCTCAATTGTAATTTCACGTTTTTTTCGTCAGCAACATGGACAAGCCCGGTCTGAGTCAAATTGCGTTTTTGTTTGGTTTCCTTTTTTGTAAGGATGTGGCTCTTGTAAGCGTGTTTTCTTTTAATCTTGCCGGTTCCGGTAAGTTTAAAACGCTTCTTTGCGCCTGACTTTGTTTTTAATTTTGGCATAACTGTATGTTTTATAAACGTTTGAGCCTCCCCCGTCCCCTCCAAAGGAGGGAAAGAAAGGAGATTTCTTTTAATTCATAATTTCAATCCCCACATTTCTCTTCTCAAAATAGCTCCCTCTCCCTTGGAGAGGGCTGGGGAGAGGCCTATTTTTTCGGAGCCATCATCATGATCATCCGCTTTCCTTCTAATTTAGGAAGCTGCTCCACTTTCCCGATGTCTTCCAATTCTTGGGCTAATTTCAACAATAAAATTTCACCTTGGTCTTTGAAAATAATCGAACGCCCTTTGAAGAAAACATATGCTTTCAACTTAGAACCTTCTTCCAAAAAACTGCGGGCATGTCGTTTCTTGAACTCATAATCGTGGTCATCTGTCTGCGGCCCGAACCGTATTTCCTTAATGACTACCTTTTGTTGTTTCGATTTCAATTCCTTTTCTTTCTTCTTTTGTTCGTAAAGGAATTTTTTATAATCCACAACCCGGCAAACCGGAGGAACGGCTTTTTCGGTAATCATTACCAAGTCCAATCCTGCGTCCTGAGCAATTTGCAAAGCTTTGGAAGTCGGATAGATTCCGGGTTCAATGCCTTCACCGACTACCCGGACCTCGGGTACGGTGATTTTTTGATTAATTTTATGCTGATCTTCTTTGATCACCCGTGCCGGACCGCGTCCGCCTTTTCTTCTAATTGCGATAGTTTATATAATTTTTAATTAATTGCTGTTTCTTTGGCCATTCTGTCTTTAAATTCTTCCATGGACATTTCACCCAAATCTCCTTCGCCGTGCTTTCTCACAGAAACCGTACCGTTTTCGGCCTCCTTCTCCCCTACAATCAACATATAAGGTATTTTTTTCAATTCGGCGTCACGGATTTTTTTACTTGTTTTTTCGTTCCGATTGTCAATCAGGCCGCGAATATCGGAATTTTCCAGGAATTTAGAAACTTTTTCTCCATATTCTTGATATTTCTCACTGATTGGCAATACGATGAACGTTTCGGGGGAGAGCCACAACGGAAAGTTTCCGCCCGTGTGCTCCAACAGAATCGCAATGAATCTTTCCATGGAACCAAACGGCGCACGGTGGATCATCACCGGTGTATGCGCTTGGTTATCGGGACCGATATAGGAAAGTTCAAACCTTTCAGGTAAATTGTAATCGACCTGAATCGTGCCCAATTGCCACTTTCTGCCCAAAGCGTCCTTCACCATGAAATCGAGTTTTGGCCCGTAAAAGGCTGCTTCCCCGTATTCCACAACGGTTTTCAAACCTTTTTCCGCAGCCGCTTGGATGATTGCGCTTTCCGCTTTTTCCCAATTTTCGTCCGAACCGATGTATTTCTCTCTGTTGTCCGGGTCACGGAGTGATACTTGGGTTACGAAATCTTCAAATCCAAGCGAACTGAAAACATATAGAACCAAGTCAATTACATTTTTAAATTCTTCCAATAATTGATCCGGTGTACAAAACAAATGTGCATCGTCTTGCGTAAACCCGCGTACACGTGTCAATCCATGCAATTCTCCGCTTTGTTCATAGCGGTAAACCGTTCCGAATTCCGCATAACGAATCGGCAAATCCCGGTAAGACCATTGCGAGGATTTGTAGATTTCACAATGGTGTGGACAGTTCATTGGTTTCAATAAAAATTCCTCGCCTTCGTGCGGTGTATGGATGGGTTGGAAGCTATCTTGCCCATATTTGGCATAATGGCCGGAAGTTACATACAAATCTTTGGAACCGATATGTGGGGTAATGACCATTTCATAACCGGCTTTTTGTTGGGCTTTCATCAGGAAATTTTCCAGTTTTCTACGCAATGCTGCGCCTTTCGGCAACCACAAAGGCAAACCTTGGCCCACTTTTTCGGAAAAGGTAAAGAACCCTAATTCTTTTCCCAATTTCCTATGGTCTCGCTTTTTGGCTTCCTCCAGTAAATTCAGATAATCTGTCAAATCTTTTTGTTTCGGGAAGGAAATTCCGTAAACACGCACCAATTGTTTGTTTTTTTCATCACCGCGCCAATAAGCTCCGGCAGCGTTAAGAATTTTCACTGCTTTGACAATTCCGGTGTTGGGAATATGACCTCCCCGGCATAAATCGGTGAAATTATCATGCGAACAGAAAGTGATTTCTCCGTCATTCAGGTTTTCAATCAATTCTGTTTTATATTCATTATTGGCATATTCTTTAAGGGCATCTGATTTAGAAACGGGATACAATTTGAACTCTGTCTTTTTCTGTGCATTTTCGAGCATTTTCTTTTCGACTTTTTCGAAGTCTTTTTCAGAAAAAACTTCATCACCGAAATCCACATCATAATAAAATCCGTTTTCAATGGCCGGGCCGATGGTCAGTTTCGCATTCGGATAAAAATTCAAAATCGCTTGGGCCAAAAGGTGGGCGGAAGAGTGCCAAAAAGCCTTTTTACCCAAATCATCATTCCACGTCAACAACTGAACGGTAGCGTCTGCGGTAATTGGTGTGGTGGTTTCAACTTGTTCACCGTTTACCATTGCGGATAGGACATTTCTGGCCAATCCTTCGCTGATGCTCATGGCGATACCCATTGGCGTAATTCCGCTCTCGTATTGCCTGATGCTTCCGTCCGGAAGTGTAATGTTGATCATTTTATTGAATTTTAAGGTGCAAATTTACATGTTTTGATGAGATTCATCATTTAATTTTAACAAGTAAATTAGTCTTCCTAATTTTGAAGAAAGATAAAAAGCATTTATGGAAAATACTGTATATATTTCAGCTGAAGACGCCGTAAAATTGATTAAAAGCGGCAATCGGGTATTTTTGCACGGCAGTGCGGCAACTCCTTTGTTTACGCTCAATCATTTGTTGAAACGCGCGGGGGAATTGTCCGATGTAGAACTCGTATCCATTAGTATGTTCGGCGACATCGACTGGAAACAGCCCGGGGTGACAGAAAGCTTTCGGTTGAATTCTCTCTTTGTATCGGCCAACATCCGCGAGTGGGCCAATTGTAATAAAGGGGGATATGTGCCAATTTTCCTGAGTGAAATCCCTTTGCTTTTTACCAATGGATACCTCCCGCTTGACGTAGCGATTGTACAGGTTTCACCGCCTGACAGCCATGGGTTTTGTAGTTTAGGGACTTCCATCGACGCTGCCTGGACTGCCGTCCGTTCTGCAAAAAAAGTCATCGCACAGGTCAACCCCAAAATGCCGAGGACTTTGGGTGATTCACCTGTCCACAGTTCAAAGTTCGATGCCATGATTTGGCATGAAACCGAATTACCGGCGGTTGATTACGGAAGCAAAATCAATGACACCATTCAAAAAATCGGTGAAAATGTAGCAGAACTCATCGAAGACGGTTCAACCCTGCAAGCCGGAATCGGAGCGATTCCCGATGCGGTTTTGAGTTGTCTGGGCAATCACAAAGACTTGGGTGTCCATACCGAAATGTTTTCGGATGGTGTGGTGCCTTTGATTCAATCCGGGGTAATTAACAACGAAAAGAAAAAAGTACTTCGTGGGAAAACGGTGACTTCTTTTGTGGCCGGAACCAAAAAAGTATATGATTTTGTCAATGACAACCCCAGCATGTCTTTTATGAATGTTTCCTTGGTAAACGATTCGGGAACCATCCGCCAAAATCCGAAAGTGGTAGCCATCAATAGTGCATTGGAGGTAGATTTGACCGGACAGATTTGTGCCGACTCCATCGGGACTTACCAATATTCCGGCATCGGCGGGCAAATGGATTTCATGCGCGGTGCGGCTCTTTCGGAAGGAGGAAAACCGATTATCGCAATTCCTTCCGTTACCAATAAAGGGATTTCGAGGATAACCCCATTTCTGAAAGAAGGTGCCGGTGTGGTAACCACACGTGGCCATGCGCATTATATTGTTACGGAGTATGGTGTGGTAAATTTATACGGAAAGAATTTAGAGCAACGCTCAAAATTACTTATCTCCATTGCGCATCCGGATCATAGAGAAGCTTTGGAGAAAGCACATTTCGAAAGATTTAAACCTTAAAAAAGAACCCGCTTACACGGGCTCTCATTCATTAATATTAAATCAAAAATTCAAATCTTAATTTTTGATGAATTTTGTTGTAGATTTTTGATTCTTTTCGTCCATTCCGGTTAAAACATAAGTTCCTTTTGGCAAGTGATTTACATTTATACTTTGTGAACTTTCATTATTGGCAAACACAATTTTACCTGAAAGGTCATAAACCATTATTCCTTTTAATGGGCTAGAGAAATGTAGGATGTCTTTCACCGGATTTGGATAAATTGCCAACTTTGAAACATTTGTTTCATCTTTCACGGACATTACTTCATCGTAATCAATCGCATAAACGCCTTCTTCTGTATTAACCAACAATAAATCCCCGATAGAAAGCAGTCCGGTAATGGAAGGATTTTCATCCATAGTTCTATCTGAAAAAGTGTTCAAATCAGGGTTAAGAATGAGGTCAGTACCATCATAAAGATAGATTAAATCAGGGGTGGAAGAACTATTGTCAAGAAGAACAAAAACCAGATTACCATTCCAGTCAACAGCGTGCCTAACTCTTTGAGTGAGTGTGCCTTGATTTTCTCCTTCAAAAATAAGTTCCGGCTCATTGTCTATAGAGGTCATTTTATATATTCGCGCAACCGAATCTTCATTTATGGTTCCGAAATAGGTCACTTCTTCAGTAGGCACACAAGCACTACCAACAGTTCCGATACCTGTAAATCGATTATAAGGTGAAGCACTATGAAACAGTTTGTCTAAATTAAGCCCATCCATTGCTGAAATCGGCTCCAAATAGGAAGAACCATTGGTTTTGAAATAATCATCAAACAATCTGAATATTACACCATCCGGAAGCATTATAAAATCTATATTATGAGATTCCCATGCATCAAAAATGTTATCCGATATAAAATTAGAATTTACAAGTCCTGAAGGATTTACTGAATACAATCTTCTAACACCATTACTGCCATAAAACCATATAATGTCTCTGCCATTAACGAATATATCGGTAGATTGAGAAATAGCAGCAATAGAAGAAATTCCCTCAATTGGATGGAAATCTTCAATAATATGATTTACATTAATTTTTAAAAGGCCTTTTACCTGAGTTTGATAATTAATAAACCCTTCTGCTAACATATAGTTACTTCGTGGCATAAAACTCATAAACCTCGGGCCATGGGGATCCGTACTAGAATTTGAGTTTGTTAAATTTACCATCTCATCTGTATAGAGATTGTAAATATAAGTACCCATATAATCGGTATTTAACCAATAAACTGCGTTACTAAAGAAAGTGCCGGATAAAGGATATCCCGGTTCTCCGTATTGATTATTGTAAATGTGAGAATCATAAATTTTGCTTTCTCCCAAACTCATCTTTCGGAAAAAATTATTGGAATATACATAGATATTATCAAAATGAGTATTAGTTTCCGGTGTATAACTAGGCATTAAGAATTGACCACCATCAACAGTAAATTTAGTCGCAACACCGGATGAATGTACTTTATAAATACCATCCCAAACATCATAATTTCCTGTTTGGGTATTTTGTGTGTATCTGTTTCCAATCAGATGTTCCTGATGCAAAAATTTAGGTTCAAATCTGCCGAAATCCGCGTCGATAAAAGGTTGTAATTGAGGAAAGCATAAAATCCCCGTCATTAACAAAATAAGGGTGTTAAGTGTTTTCATAATATTTGATTTTAAATGTTTTGGTTTCAAATAAATTGCACAGGTTTAATACTCTCTGTTCATCAGCGTTTGAATGATAATTGCCAAAATCAGAAAGCACAGTAAAAACAAATTTTTCATCATACATAAAGTTTAAAATACCCCGGCCCAAACTCAAAAACTCCGGGGTATACATCAAGTAAAGAGGTGCGTTGTATTTGATAATTAAGTTTTAGAAATATAAATAGAGAGGTTACCTTCAAACTAATTAATTCAGTTTTGAATATTTCTTTTTGATTTGGGTATTATTAATATCACCTGTGCTGTGGGTGATTTCTAAGTAATTCTCGGTAATCGTAACAATGGTACTTTCGTATTCACCATCAGCTTCATCATAAGTAAACACAATTTTTGTGTCTCCGGCAGCTAATCTCCAGGTTCCATATTCGACCAATGAGTCCCAACAAGTATTGGTACCCGGATAGAAAACATAAAGTCCGTCGGGTGAAAACTCTTCCACATCATCGAGATTACAATCTTCCGTGATGTCTTCCCATCCATTGCCTGTATTTTGTTCAATACCGGTTCGAACCCAAGAGCCGATCAATTTTTGTGCTACAGGGGAAAGAGATGAAGAATCATCATCGCTGCTACAAGCAGGCATCACAAAGAGAATGCATAAAAAGTAAATTATTTTTTTCATAGTTGATGTTTTTGTCAAAATTAGATGTACCGATTTAGTAACCGAAAGGGATTTCCCTATGACTTAACAGGAAAAACCCTATTTCGGATTTTTCATACTCAATTGGCTGAACTTTAGGAAAATCCGATTATATTCGAAAAAAAATCAATAGAAAAGCCTTAAAAATGACTATAGGTAAAACCCTATAGATTTTTAAAATTTAACGTTCATTTTTGTCTCAATTAAAATTTATAATCATGAAAAAATTAATTTATCTTTTTGTCGCCTTTGCATTTCTTTCCTGTGAGAAAAAGGCAAATGAAGAAACCACATTAACTAATGAGGCTATGACTCCTGCCACATTTGATTGTGAAGAATTAAAAAAAGTGAGATCCTTAAAGCCAGAAGAGCAAATTGCCTGGTATAAAAAAAATCAACATAAACTATGTGAAGAGCCGGCATTTTACGAATGTATAAGAAAATTTCACAGTATAAATAACTCCGATTTCGAAGAAGCTGCTTTATCACATGCTCGAAACTCGTCAGGAAAAATCAGTTATCGAAAAATTGCAGCATCCAAGCTTGAAAGCATTTTAAACACTTTTAATGGAGATTGTTACGATAAACATGTGGAATTCGATCTTTCTAAGCAGCCCCATGAAGCTGGCTTTATAAGATTTAAAAATTTCGCAGTTGACAGTTCAAGATATTCAATCCCTCTTCTTAAAGGTATAATTAATGATCTTAAGAGGAATCAAATCAATCAAAATACTGAATTTGAAATATGTAGTGCTGTAATTAACAATAAGAAGATGGTTATTTTCAAGGTGAAAAATGATTACTTCAATATCAGCCATGACCCGGGTATACTAAAGTAATAATTATGGTATAACATGAACCTCGTCAACACTTACGTCCTAATTAGCTTTATTATCTTGTTGCTGTTTTACAGCGCCAAGACAAAGTACTTCATACATTTGTTGATAATCCTGATTTTAAGTTTGTTGAATGAAGTAATCTATTTTTTGAAGCTTGAAACTTATCCATTTACTTCTACGCTCTACATTATTTTACTATTTATAATTTGGTTATTAATTCTCCAAAAAACATTTCAAATACCGCTTGCGCTTTTACAAACCGTGCTGGCGGTATTTGTTGTTTTTTCTTTGACAAATCTCTTGTTCATTGAAAAAATGAGTTTCAATAAATACACATTCGTTTTTGGTTCATTGATCTATATGGTCATGTATCTGATTTATTCGTTTAAATTACTCAAAACCGAAAACCTTTCTTTGTTCATTTCCAACGATTTCCTTCTCATCTCCGCGCCTATATTATTCTTTTTGGGAATGAGTTTTTTGTTTGGTTTCAGGTCGTACGAACTAACTTCAACTATCGTTTTCGGTAAAATGACGCTTTATAAAATTATCGTATATTTTGTTAATTTTGTTTATTATACCATGATGAATCTCTTCATCCTGAAGGAAAGAAAGAAAAACTATGCGTGAACTGGCTTTCGGAATTATCACTGCTGTTATACTGGTTAGTCTGGTCGTTTTGTTCTGCGCTATTCTTATTAAACTTTATATTTCCAAAATCACAAAGTACAACAAAGTCCTTTTTGAAAAGGAAATCGAACATCAAAAGCAAATCAATCAAAGCATCATTGAAACCCAGGAACAGGTTTTACAAAACATTTCTCAGGAATTGCACGACGATGCCGGACAGCAATTGACATACATAAATTTCCGAATTGAAAATCTGAAACTGGATTCCGAAGAATTGAATCAGAAATTAGAACCGGTTTCAGATGCTGTTTCACAGTTGTCTCTCAGTATCAGAAACCTGAGTCATTCATTGAATAATCATATTCTTTCCCAACAAGATTTATTAAAAGCCATTGAGACAGAAGTAAAAAGAATCAACCAGTTAAATAAGATAAAACTTTATTTTCAAGCTCCGAAAAACCAAAGCACCAACCTTTCTACAAACGAAAAAATCGTGATTTATCGGATATTTCAGGAATTGATTAATAATTCCCTGAAACATTCGGAAGCAAAAAATATCCATGTTGAAATCAATGTTTCGCCCTATTTCAGAATGGTGATCTCGGATGATGGAAAAGGTTTCGACACAGACATCATAAATTCCTTTACCACAAACGGATTGCTAAACATTCAAACACGCGCGGATTCGATCGGATTTGACATAAATTTAGAATCATCAAAAGGAAACGGGGCAAAGTTCACTCTCTCTGAAAAACAGTATAAAAATGAAAGCAAGCATAGGAATCATTGACGACCATAAAATTGTGCGGCAGGGTCTAAAAGAATTACTCGAAAATCTCGGTAATTATCAGGTAATTAATGAATTCGAGAGCGGAAAAGAATTCCTGGAAGCTTTACCGCTCAGTCAAATTCCTGATGTTCTGATTCTCGATTATTCCATGCCTGAACTCAATGGAATTGAGTTCTTGAAAAAAATGGAAGATTATCCCGACTACAAATTCCTTTTACTTACGCAACACCTTAACGAACAAATCATTGACGACGCTTACCATTTTGGAGCAAGAGGATTTTTACATAAAAATTGTACCGCTCATGATTTGAAATTCGCAATTGACAACATCAAAAACGTAGTTTACAATAATGTTTCTGAAATTTTAAAACGCATTAAAAATTATTCTGAATCACAATCCACACCTCAAATTTCAGTTCAACTTTCAGAAAGAGAATTGAGATTTCTGGAGCTGATTTGTGATGAAAATGAATATACTTACGACCAAATTGCAGACCTCATGGGGATTTCCATAAAAACCGTTGAGGTTTGTCGAACCATGTTGTTTGACAGATATAACATCAAATCCAAAGTTGGATTGGTTTTGTTTTCATTCAAATATAAGCTGACAAAGCCTTT
>JAEZDQ010000136.1 GCA_023433225.1 Bacteroidota bacterium
ATCATTGGTTTCATATTGGTTCGTGCCTGGAAGAAAAAATTAAACAGAAACTGGTAAAATGGCGTTAATCGAACAATTAAAATATAAATTTAAAACCGGGGACGTTTCCATCAAACTGATTTTCATCTGTGTCGGGGTCTTTCTTCTGGATAGCATTCTGAGGTTGTTCAACTTTCATATCAGTGGGCTTTTCAGTGTAGGCGCGGGAATGGATGGCTTTTTCTACCAGCCTTGGGGAATCCTGACGTATGTGTTTTTTCACGGAAACCTGCTTCACTTGGCACTCAATATGTTCATGTTGTTTGTGGCCGGTAAGTTTTTCCTCCGGTATTTCCGTGACAAGGATTTGCTGACGTTTTATTTTTTCGGAGCGATTTGCGGAGGGATTTTGTTTGCTTTATATTCAACTTGGCTGGGCGATAATCCGGCATCATTAGTGGGTGCTTCCGCAGCGGTTTATTCGGTGTTTTTTGCCTTGGTTTCTTATGTTCCCAAAATGAAAGTACAATTGGCAATTGTCAATATAAAGCTTCCATTAGACTATTTGGCATACGGGCTGCTGGCATTTGATTTGTTGATGATATTGGCCGGAAACAACGATGGAGGGCATGTATCTCATTTGGGCGGAGCGGCATTTGGTTTTTTCTACATGAAACAATTCGAGAAAGGCAACGACTTTTTAGGAAAATTAGGTATGGTGTTCTCTGCTTTCGGAAAAAAAACGGAGAAAAAAACCGCATCCCGGCCTAAGCCGCCGAGAGACGACTATGAATTCAATTCGCGGAAAGTAGAAAAGCAGAAAAAAGTGGATGGTATTTTGGACAAAATTTCCCGTTCCGGTTATGAAAGTTTGAGCAAAGACGAAAAGGATTTCCTCTTCAAATCCGGCAGGAATGGCTAAAGGTCTTCGGTTGTCGGGCTTAGATCCGGTTTTCTTCACTTTCCATTTGCTCTTTTTGGGAATTACTTACAGCATATACCTTGCGCCGCACATCGCGCCTTCTACCTTTCCTTATTTCGGGCTGATCCCTATTTTTTACCCGCTTTTGGTTTTGGGAAATATTCTTCTGATTGTATTGTTGTTTTTCAGGCGGGTTTTATATGCTTTGCTGTTTGTGGTTCTCGCGGCAGGGCTTTATCCTCCCTTATCGAAAACCTACCAATTCTATGGCAAAGAGGTTTCAGCAGAACCAAATTTCAAAATGATTACCTTCAATGGACAGTATCTGAGAGAAGACGGATTTGAGGCTTTTTTCCGAGATGAAAACGCCGATTTGGTGGTTTTGCAGGAGGTTTATTGGAAAGGGAAAAAGTTCGAAAAAATGAGAGACTCCGTTTTTCAGGATTATTACCACGAAAAACATTCCATCATCCAGTTTTTCAGTAAATACCCGATTATCGAAACCAAAAAAATCATTTTGGGTGAAAACAGAACGACCGGCCATGCGGCATACGCTGATATTGACACCGGCAAAGACACCATCCGAATAATCAATATTTATTTGGAATCCATGTTGATTGACAAAGATTTGGTCAAGGAAACTTTGGACACGGAAAGGGCAGAGGAGAACTCAAAAAAAATAACGAATAAATTGTCGCGCGGTTTTCTGGAGCACGAAAAGCAAATCCAAAAAATCATTCCCTATATCGTCGGTTCAAAACATCCGATAATCCTTGCCGGAGACCTGAATTCCGTTCCGAATTCTTATGAATACCAACAATTTATCTACCGATTGAACGACGCCTATCACGCCGTGGGGAAATCCTCCGGGACGACTTTTCATGAGTTCAAATACCCGTTGCGTCTGGACTATATTTTTCATTCGGATGAAATTATGCCGGTAAAAGTGGAAGTGAAAAGAGGCCGTAAACTTTCTGACCATTATCCGGTTGTCGGTTATTTCAGGTTACCATAAAATTGTATATTTGATTCAAATCAGCCCCAATGCCCCGAGAAAATTTCATACAGGAAATCCAATCTGCTTATCGCTACAAAGGCGATAAAATCACTTTGGGAAAAGCAAAATTAAACGGAGAGGTGCTGTCTGAGGCTGAAATTTCAATCGCGCTCAAGACGATGAACCGGCACGGATTGATTGCCGGAGCGACAGGAACCGGAAAAACCAAAACCCTGCAAATCCTCGCGGAACAATTATCGCTGAAGGGTGTACCCAGTTTATTGATGGACATCAAAGGCGATTTGAGCGGAATCGCCATGCCCGGAAACGCTGAGGATGAAGGAATCCGTGAGCGCCAAAACTTAATCGGTGAAGCTTTTACGCCACAAGGTTCGCCCGTAGAACTTTTATCGCTGAGCGGTCAAAACGGCGTTAAACTTCGGGCAACCGTTTCTGAATTCGGGCCCGTTTTATTCAGTAAAATATTGGAATTGAACGATACCCAGTCCGGTATCATTTCTATTATTTTTAAATATTGTGATGACAAAGGGCTTCCTTTGGTCAATTTGGAAGACATGCGCAAAGTCTTGCAATACGTAAGCGAAAATACCGCGGGAAAACAAGAACTTACCTCTCATTACGGAACCATCGCGCCTGCCTCATTGGGTGCCATTTTACGAAAAATCGTCGGCTTGGAACAACAAGGAGCCACTCGGTTTTTTGGCGAGCCTTCGTTCGAAGTAAACGACCTGATTCGCCAAAAGGATGGGAAAGGTATCGTAAACATTATTCGTTTGACGGACATCCAAAACCAACCTGCGCTTTTCTCCACCTTTATGTTAAGTCTGTTGGGGGAGGTTTACGCGGAGCTACCCGAATCGGGTGACGGTGACAAACCCAAGCTCGTGATTTTCATTGATGAAGCCCATTTAATTTTCAAAGAAGCGAGTAAATCGCTTTTGGACCAGATTGAAACCATGGTCAAATTGATTCGTTCCAAAGGCGTTGGTTTGTATTTTTGTACACAGGTGCCGGGTGATGTTCCCGACGGTGTGCTGAGCCAATTGGGGTTGAAAATCCAACATGCTTTACGAGGCTTTACCGCAAAAGACAGAAAGCAAATCGAAAAAGCGGTCGAAAATTATCCCACATCAAATTATTACAAAGCAGATGAAGTGATTACTCAGTTAGGCATCGGAGAAGCCTTTGTAACCGCATTGAACGAAAAAGGAATTCCCACGCCTTTGGCGCATACTTTTATGCGCGCCCCCAATTCCCGAATGGATATCCTGAACGAGAATGAAATCCAATCCTTTCTCAACCAATCTGATTTGATTGGAAAATACGAAAAGGAAATCGACAAAGCATCGGCTTATGAGATTTTAAGTGAGAAAATGAACAATTCCCATACAGAGGAAGCTTCTACGAAACCCGCTGCAGGAAAGCAAAAGAAAGAGAAGGGAACGTTAGAAACCATTTTGGAAAACAGCCTGACCAAAAGTTTTATAAGAACCGCCGGAAACCTCATTATCAGAGGCCTATTCGGTAAATTAACCAAAAGATAAAAGTGTACGCTGTAATTGATGTTGAGGCCACGGGCGGGAAAAGCGGAGAAGAATCCATCATAGAAATTGCCATATTTCTCTATGACGGCGAAAAAGTAACAGACCAGTTTATTTCTCTGGTCCAACCCGACCGGGAAATAGATGCTTATGTGCAAAGGCTGACCAAGATTTCGCCCAAAATGGTCAGTACCGCGCCCAAATTCCACGAAGTCGCTAAAAGAATCATTGAAATTACGGACGGCTCAATTCTCGTCGGACACAATATTGGCTTTGATTACCGAATGTTGAAGCAGGAATTCCGAAAACTGGGCTATACCTATTACCGCGAAACCCTTGACACGCTTTCTTTGAGTGAAAAATACTTTCCGGATGCAGAATCCTTTTCTTTGGGTAAATTGAGCAAAGCACTCGGAATCCCTGTTTCCGACAGGCATCGGGCGTCGGGTGACGCAAGGGCAACCTTGATGCTTTTTCAAATTCTACAAGCCAAAGATTCGGACAAAGAAATACTCAAAAAGGAAAATACCGTCACCGGAGTCAAAGCCAATCCACAAAAATTTGATTCGATATTGAAGGATTTGCCGAATGAAACAGGAATTTTTTATGTCCTGAACAAAGAGAATCAGGTGATTTATCTCTCCAAAAGTGAAAACATCGCACAAACCGCCCGGAAATTATTGACCGGAAAATCAAATTTGAGTAATAAAATAAAGCTTTCCGTTTCCAAAATCACTTGGGAAACAACCGGAAACGAGTTGGTTTCTTGGTTGAAGGAGGGCAATGAAATCACCACGTTGGATCCTGTTTTGAATGAAAACAAGAAAAAACTGAATTTCCCATTTACAATCTATGTAGATGATAATAAGGGGTACAAGCAACTAAAAATCGACCATACAGATTATTCTTCGCAAAAAGGCTTCATTTTGAGGATGTCTTCCTACAACAATGCCGTGAGAATTCTTTCGTTGATTTCAGAGGAATACGAACTTTGTTCCAAAATAAACGAGATTTACCGAGGCAAAGGGTCTTGTTTGGGATTTACCGTAGGGGAATGTTATGGGGCTTGTGTGAGAAAAGAATCCCCGGATTCTTACAACCAAAGGGTGGATGCTTTTCTCGGAAAAATTTGCATGAAAAACAAGAGTTTCCTCATCATCGGAAAAGGGCGTTCCTCTTCAGAAAAATCCTTTATTTGGATGAAAAACAATGTTTGCAAAGGATATGGTTTTTTTGATTTGAACCATCAAATTAAAAATGAGAAATTAGTCGAACAAAGGATGGTTTCGCTAGATGAAAATGAAAATTTCAACTCGATAGTAAGGGGTTTTTTATTTACTGAAAAATACTTGGATATTATATATTTAAACAATACAAATACGGAGCCATGGATGAAATAGATGAAAATGAGCGAATAAGGCAAAAGTTTGCGCCCAAAAACTGGAACGAAGTAAAAACCAACGATTCATGGGCACTTTTCAAAATCATGGCGGAATTCGTGGAAGGCTATGAAAAAATGGCGAAAATCGGGCCTTGCGTTTCCATTTTCGGGTCTGCGCGGACTTTGCCCGATTCGCCTTATTACAAAATGGCGGAAGAAA
>JAEZDQ010000051.1 GCA_023433225.1 Bacteroidota bacterium
TTTCAAGATACAGCTCGGATATTTCCATGTAATCGCAGAGCCGGTTTCTACTTGTGTCCAGGAAATCTTGGCGTTCTTTTCCGCCACACCCCTTTTGGTCACGAAGTTAAATACGCCTCCTTTTCCGTTTTCATCCCCCGGATACCAATTCTGAACGGTTGAATATTTGATTTCGGCACCATCCATGGCAATCAGTTCCACTACTGCAGCGTGCAACTGGTTTTCGTCGCGCGTGGGCGCGGTACAACCTTCGAGATAAGAAACATAAGCGTCTTCGTCCGCAATCAATAAAGTCCGTTCAAATTGCCCTGTCCCCGCTTGGTTGATTCGAAAATAAGTGGAGAGTTCCATCGGGCAACGAACGCCTTTGGGAATATAACAGAAAGAACCGTCCGAAAACACGGCGGAATTCAGTGCAGCATAAAAGTTATCTGTCCGCGGAACGACTGTTCCGATGTATTTTTTGACCAACTCGGGATGTTCTTTAATTGCTTCGGAAATCGAACAGAAAATAATGCCGAGGTCGTTCAAAGTATCTTTGAAAGTGGTGGCAACCGAAACCGAGTCCATTACGATGTCCACTGCCACGCCGGTCAGGCGTTTTTGTTCGTCCATGGAAATCCCCAATTTGGCGAATGTCTTCAATAGCTCCGGATCGACTTGGTCCAAACTTTCGAGTTCAGGTTTCTTTTTGGGTGCGGCATAATAGGTAATATCCTGGAATTTGGGTTTCTCATAATGGATATTGGCCCATTCGGGTTCAACCATTTTTTGCCATTCCCGGTACGCCTCCAAACGCCAATCGGTCATCCAATCGGGTTCGTTCTTGCGTTGGGAGATTTCGCGGATGATTTCTTCATTGAGGCCGACGGGAAAATCTTCATATTCGACATCTGTCGTAAACCCGAATTCATATTCTTTCCGGGTGGAGAGATCCTGCCTGAGATCGTCTTCGGTATATTTTGTATTGCTCATTTTAGTTGTAATAAGTATAGGAAAAATGAAATGAAAGCGGTTTTTCGTTTTCAGATTTGTTTCCTAAAAATTTAAATTCTATTAATCGATGGTCCTTGTCCAAATGCAATTCATACACTTCCTTGTCATTGCTGAAAATGGAATAAAGGGTTTCGGACTGTTTTTTCACTTCAATGGTTTTGTCTTTGATAAGACTGATTTTCCCGGATTTTACATCTTCTTTCGAAGTAAATTCCTCTAAGGAAAATGGGAGCTGGTAATTGAAATTGCTGAAACATATTTTATTGATGTCATCCTGCCCGTATTGGGTGATGCGACATTTTCCTTCTATGCGGTCTTTGAAAACCAATTTTCCGTCCAAATAACTTGTTTTGTAGAGGATTTTGTCTTTCAACCAATAATTATCCGACATTCCTTTACTGGTTTCCACCGTCATTTTACCGGCTGAATAATAAAAGCGGTTGGATTTTTCCCCTTCCCCGGTGGTGAATATTTCTTCAGAAATCACCCCGTTTTTGTAACTGTAATCTACATTAACCGCTTCGCCGGATAGAAGTTCAGACAAATTCATTTGCAGAAGTTTCCCGTCAGAATCAAATGAAAAGGTCAGAATGGTTTGGGCTTTCCGCGTTTCGGTATCGGCGGTTACAGCCATGGTTTTAACCGATTGGTAATTGATGGGAACAGCGTTTACCAGATGTTTGATGCCGAAATTCCCGAAAAAGAAATTGCTCGTATAGGCTTCGTTTAGTTTTACCGAGAATTCATCGGGTTCAAATACTTTGGATTGTGCGGCTGCACAAACCGAGAAAAACAGTACTATTATTTTTAAATAATTCAATTTTGAGTGGGTTAAACCGCGAAACTTTCACCGCAACCGCAGGTACGCTGGGCATTGGGGTTATTGAACACAAAGCCTTTTCCGTTGAGGCCCCCGGAATATTCCAAAGTCATCCCGACGAGGTAGAGGAATGATTTTTTGTCCACAACAATCTTTACACCGTTGTCTTCGAAAATTTTATCTCCTTCTTTCTCTTCCTGGTCAAAAATGAGTTTATAGGATAGCCCGGAGCAGCCTCCGCTTTCTACTCCCACACGCACAAAACTCTCTTGAATGGAAGTACCTTCTTCCTGCATCAGGGAAGCAATTTTATTTTTTGCCGTATCTGAAACCTGTATCATTTTTACTTAGATTAATTCTAAATGCAAAGATACAAGAGATAAGGAGAATAACCTTAATTTTTAATAATTTATAACAATTGATTGATTGGTTGGAATTTGGTTGAAGGTAGAGGTTAGAAAGTTGTTTTATATAAAATTAAGATGTAAATAAATAGAATATATGTGTAAATACATAAAATGTAGAAGCAAAAAGACAAAATACAGATTCGAAACTATAAAATGTAGGTTTGAAAACGCAAATTATAAATATGAATAGATAAAAAGTTGGTTCAAAAACACAAAATGTTGGTTCGAACACACAAAATAATATAGCGAGAATACTAAATTATTTTGACAAAACATAAAAATAAGGGTTTTGCTGTTAAAAATTTTTGTAAAGGGTGATAGGGGTTTTTTGTAATTTTAAATTCTATTTTAATTTTAGTTTATAATTTGAAAACTTTGTTTCGTGAGAGAGGGATTGAGCGCCCTTATTCTTTTTTGGTGAAGGTGGGCATTGCACCTGCGACGGCGCATAACATTTTGCATAATAATACGCGGACGAGTAAGTTTCGGCACATTGAACTGCTGTGCCGGGTGTTGTTGTGTGAGCCGAATGATTTGTTTGTTTGGGTGCCTGATCAAGGGGTTGAATATCCGCAGGATTTGCCGTTGAGGAAGCTTCAGCGGTTGAATGAGGGGGAGGAGCTGGCGGTGATGATTTCTAAAATGCCGCTGGATGAATTGCGGGAGGTGGCGAGGCTGGTGCGGGATAGGGAGAAGGATGGCTGATTTAGGAATTGAAAATTCAAAATTCAAAATTATAAATGGTGGGTTTTGTGAATATTTTTATATTTGGGGTAATGGGTTGAGAACCATTTATCTTCAAATTCAACTAAAACTTACTTCATGAGTGCTAAGGCTTGTCTTAATTGTGGGAAAAGATTGACTGAGAACTTTTGTTCGGGTTGCGGACAAAAAGCCGATACGCACCGGATTTCTTTTAAGAATTTTATTTTTCATGATGTGCTTCACGGTACTTTTCATCTGGAAAAAGGTATGTTGTTTACGGCTAAGCAGGCGTTGCTACGCCCGGGGAAGGCCGCTCTGGATTACATTTCAGGAAAAAGAAAGCCTTACTATAATGTGTTTTATTTGATTTTGATCACGATTGGTTTGATTTTGTTTTTTCGTCATTTCAATGATCAGCTGGATGGCGGGGAAGCGGTTCCGGAGCGGGCTTATTTGAATGAGGCGAGCAAGACGCTGAATGAGCTGTTTTCTCAACGGAGCAAAATAATCATTTTTCTTTTTGTTCCTTTTGCGGCGCTGAACAGTTTTATTTTGTTCAGGCGGAGGAAGTTGAATCTGAGCGAACATTGTATCATAGCGGGCATGATCTTGCTGGGGATGCTGCTGATATCTGCGCTTGGGAATTTGTTTTTTTATTTTGACCTGGTTGTTCCGTTCAGTGATGGTTTTGCTGCGGGGATGAGTTATCTTGTCACTGTTCTGGTGGTTTTGCAAATCGGTTATGGGTATTATAATGCGTTTGAGGGAGATTATTCGAAATGGGGAATTGCTTATCGGGTGGTGTTGTTTTATGCACTATTGTGCTTGGAAATCCTGGTTTTGTTTATGATCGTTTTCGGTTTTGTGACGGATTGGAAGTTTGGGACCGTGAACGTTTCTCCTTTTTAGGGTTTTTCTGTATGAGGGGTTGGGTGAATGTTTTATATTTGGGAGTATGTTTAATTTTAATAAATAATGTTTGGACTTGGGGATAGGCTAGCGATTTAGTGAGGGATAGGGGTGAGAGTTCTATCTAAATGGTTGAAATAACTTAAAAATCACATGAAAGAAATTATCGACTACATAGATAAATATCCAGAACAAAATAATATTCAACAGATAAAAGCTGTACAAGCAAATGAAATTTTAGCAAAAGCAGGAATACTTAAAGATAGCAAAATCGACCTGGAAAACCCTTGAGAGATATGCTTAGAAAAAATCTAATTCCACATGCTTTTCAAGAAATCATATTTAAAGGCATTGAACAATCTTACTATTATGAAGGGTATGAAAAAGATGAGGATTCAAACTAAAACTGATGGAAACCAATCGATTTAGCATCATTTATTCGTTCAAAATTTTTGAAGGGAAGGAAGAGGAATTCATCCGATGCTGGATAGAATTGACGCAACTTATCTATGAATTCGAAGGGAGTTACGGCTCAAAACTTCACAAGGTAGATGCGCATTTATTTATCGCTTATGCGCAATGGCCGGATAGGGAGACGTTTGAGCAGTCGGGTGCCCGTATGCCGGAAATTGCTCAGAAATATAGAAAAGAAATGCGGGAATGTTGTGAGGAAATCAAATCTGAATTTGAGCTGAATTCCATCGTGGTGGATTTAATTGAAGAGAAGCAACATCCTGATTTTAAGCCCGCCAATTCGTAGATTTATTGTAAAAAATGCCATTCGTCAATCGAGAATTACC
Organism: Bacteroidota bacterium; assembly: GCA_023433225.1. GTDB lineage: Bacteria > Bacteroidota > Bacteroidia > Flavobacteriales > Weeksellaceae > Moheibacter. The sequence goes on from JAEZDQ010000051.1 coordinate 4,638, forward strand.
GTTGGTAAAAACTTAGATTGGAGAAATATGGTTTGTGTTTAGTTTTGGATTGAATTTAATTTTAATCCATCCCTACTGGGCCTGAAGTTCCTTTTAAGAGGTTGCGATAGTTGGTGAAGCAGCAGGAAAAATGAGAAATGAGGGAGTGGATTTTAACAACTATGAGGAAGTAAAGAATTATATCGAATTGGAATAGTCTTTTTGGGCAATATAGTTTTGATTTTTTATGAATTAAAGATTAATCCCAATTTTCCTCTCACACGATTCAGAACTTCCGATGCAACTATTTCTGCTTTTGAAGCTCCTTCCAAAAGGAAAGCATCCAATTCGTTTTTGTTATCCAAATAATAATTGAATTTGTCTCTTGCTTCTCCATATTTATCCAACAAAACTTCGAGCAAAGCATTTTTGGCGTGGCCGTAACCGTAGCCGCCATTCAGGTAATTTTGGCGCATTTCTTCGGTTTGCTCCGGTGTTGCTACCAATCGATAGAGCGCAAAAACATTATCGGTTTCGGGATTTTTCGGGTCTTCGAGAGGTGTGCTGTCTGTTTGGATAGACATGATTTGTTTTCTCAATTGCTTTTCAGGCAAGAAGATATTGAGGAAATTATTTCTTGATTTACTCATTTTCTGTCCGTCCGTTCCCGGAACGAGCATAACTTCTTCACTGATTTTGGCTTGTGGCAAGACGAAAGTCTCACCCATTTGGTGGTTGAATTTCTCGGCCACATCGCGCGTGATTTCCAAATGCTGCAATTGGTCTTTGCCCACGGGAACCACATCAGCGTCATAGAGCAAAATATCGGCTGCCATGAGGATGGGGTAAGTAAACAATCCGGCGTTCACATCGGACAGATAATCCTGCTTATCTTTGAATGAATGTGCCAAAGTCAGGCGTTGGAACGGGAAAAAGTTGAGCAAATACCACATGAGTTCAGTCACTTGCGGGACGTCTGACTGGCGGTAAAAAACGGATTTGTGGGTATCCAAGCCCAGCGCAAGCCAGCATGCGGCGACTTCGTAGGTGTTTTGTTTGAGGGTTTCGGGGTCTTTGATTTGGGTCAAAGCATGGAGGTCTGCGATGAAAATAAAGGATTTATCCTCCGCCGCATTTGCCATTTGAATGGCAGGCGAAATGGCTCCCAGAATGTTTCCCAAATGGGGAGTTCCCGTGGCTTGAACTCCGGTCAGTACTCTTGGCATTTTTTAGATTTTGAGCAAATTTAGGAATTAGCGCATAGATATTAGAAAATAGACGACAGAATATAGAAGGTACAAGTATCGATGAATAAATAACCATCCTTCAATTCAAATCACGCAGGGTTTTCTTTTTCGAATTTTTCGACTTTTTTGTGTACCAATAAGGTCATAAAAGGGATGAAGGCGAAAATCAAGATGAAAATCAATTCTTCCAAATCCCATTTGTAATATTTTTGAACCAACAGTGCCAGTACAACATAGCCCATGAATGCTACACCGTGAAAGAGCCCGATGGGGAACATGAAAGTAACGTTATCGTAGCCGTATTTGAGCGGCATGGCGATGCAAAACAACAAGAAACAACTGATGAATTCAGCAATGCAAAATATTTTGAAGTATTTTTTTAATTTTTCAGGTGACATTTAAATGATGTAAATAGTGAATACGGTATAGGCGGCCAAGATAATTAAAAATATAGCAGCATTCAGTATAAATAATATCATGCTTTTCAAACGTGAAACCCATTTCTTTTCACCATAAATCCTACTATGGGAACGGAAAAAATAAAACATTGCATAGAGAAATGAAGCAAAGAAAAATCCGGCTCCTATTATATTTGCGATATCGTGTAAGGGGTTATCGTGATGGTTTCTAAGCGGATAAAACATGATCCAATTGAGGAGGATGTTGATTGCGACCAACAACAATAGAAACGAAAAATAATAAAGTGTGAAAATCCCGTGGTCATAATACAGCCATTTTTTCTTGCTGTGGAAAAGCCAAAGTAAAAAGGCAAAAACAGGCAGGTAAAAGAAAAGAACCTTTGGGAAATTATGGAGCATAAAGTCTTGCACACTTTCACTAAATTCTTTGTTACCAATGTTCTTATGCTTCAGTTCCATGTCCTTTTTATACAGAATGCTTTCCAACCAACTGAGGCGTTTTCCCGGTGGTAAAGTTTTGTTGATGGAGTCAAATTGAGCCGGGGTTTGGGCGTTTTGAAAGAGTTTATCTATTTCTTCATCTTCTTCGAACCCGAATTGAAACTCGTTTTCATCGGCATCCATTTGCTCATTTTCGGCTTCTTTGGTTTCAATGACTTCTTGGGCCTCTTTGGGGTTCACATCCGGTAAAACAAAAGGCAGAAAGAATGCGATGAAACTCACAAAAATATAAAGCCTGACAGGCGGCACATACGATTTCCTTTTGCCTTGAAGGTATTCCCTAATCAGAATTCCGGGCCGAAAGAGCAAGGTTTTCAGCGTTTTCCAGAAACTGGTGTCATAATGGACAAAATCGGCAAAGAAATGGGTGAAAAGATGGTGAAAGGAAGGGCGGTTGATTTTGTTTTCCTGCCCGCATTTGGGGCAAAACCTTTCATCCACGGTTGCACCGCAATTGAGGCAATTCTTTTCTGAACGAAGTTTTTGAGCACACATGGTTTTTCTGTAAAAAGACTTTCAAATTTAATTAATTACAGAAAACGGGAAAGATTTATTTTCAGTGAACTTATGGAGTTAAGAACCAAAGACTTTTTTGCGAAACAACAATATTATGGCGCCACCCACGGTGATGGATGCATCTGCCACATTGAATATATAGGAGAAAAATTCAAAATGCTTCCCTCCTATCCCCGGAATCCATTCGGGCCAAGTAAATTCAAACAAGGGAAAATAAAACATGTCGACTACGCAGCCTTGTAAGAATCCGGAATAACCTTGAAAGTTCGCTTGGGAAATCCCCGAATAACTGTCCCAACCTTGCATTTCAGCGTTCCAAGTCAGTCCGGTGTCGAAAATCATCCCATAAAAAAGGCTGTCGAACAAGTTGCCGATGGCACCGGCAAAAACGAGTGCCATTCCGATTTTGAAGTAATTGTTATCGTGTTTGGGAATCGATTTGACAATGAACCAACCGATGGCGGTGATGAGGAAAATCCTTAGTACGGACAATATGATTTTACCCGTTAATCCGCCGAATTCCGCACCATAAGCCATGCCCGGGTTTTCAACGAATTTGAGTTGAAACCAATTGAAAACCTCTACCGCTTCACCGTAATGAAAGTTGGTTTTGATATAGAATTTTAAAATTTGGTCGGCCAGTAAAACCAGCAGAACGATGATTCCTACCTTTTTCAAACCGGTGCTTTAACGTTGCATGTTTTTGGCTTCGATGCTCAAAGTTGCGTGAGGAACGAGTTTCAAACGGTCTTTGTTGATGAGTTTTCCGGTTACGCGACAGATTCCGTAGGTTTTGTTTTCGATACGGATCAATGCGTTTTTCAGGTCCCTGATGAACTTCTCCTGACGTGCAGCCAATTGTGCGTTCTGCTCTTTGCTCATGGTTTCGGAACCTTCTTCAAAAGCTTTAAAGGTCGGGGATGTGTCATCTGTTCCGTTGTCCAAACCGTTCATGAAAGATTCTTTAATTAAGGTATAATCGCGTTCCGCTTTTTGCAGTTTTTCTTGTATGATCTGGCGAAATTCTTCCAATTCCGCATCAGAATATCTCGTTTTTTCGTCTGTTGTCATAGTTTTCTAAATTTTTGAAATTGAGATTTCAGTTTTTATATCATTGATTTCTATTTCCGTTCCGCTTTCTACCTCAGCCTCTAAGCGAAGTTCGGCCGTTAGCGTTTCGGAGCAAATATAATCTTTATTTTGATTTACGGCGTTTTCTAATTGTTTATCATTTTTCAAAACCAAACGAATTTTATCGGTTACTTCCAATCCTTTTTCTTTGCGTAAATTCTGGATTCGGTTGACCAATTCCCTTGCAAGACCTTCAGACTTTAATTCGTCTGTCAAAGTCATATCCAGTGCAACGGTCATCGTATTGTTGGAAGCTACTGTCCAGCCCGGAATGTCTTTGGTCGAAATTTCAAAATCTTCCAGTTCCAGTTCCCAGGATTGCTCCCCTGAAGATAAGGAAATTTTTCCATCATTTTCCAGCTTCAAAATAGCTTCATTGCCCAATTGAGAAGTGGCTTCAGAAATCGCTTTCATATCCTTTCCGAATTTAGGCCCTAAAGTTTTGAAATTCGGTTTGATGTTTTTCACCAGCAAATGCGAAGCTTCTTCATTTGTCAACAACTCGATTTCTTTCACATTGACTTCCTGTTTCAACAATTCGGAAACCGATTCCAAACGGGTTTTCATTGCCTTGTCCAAAACCGGAATGATGACTTTTTGTAAGGGTTGTCGCACTTTGATATCGGCGCCTTTTCTCAAAGACAAAATCATGGTTGTGGCTTGTTGCGCCAATTGGGTTCTGATTTCCAACTCTTTGTCAATCAAGGTTTCATCTGCTATTGGAAAATAAGCCAAATGAACCGATTCAAATTCGCTTTTACCGGTTGCCTCATTTAAATCCTTGTACAATCTTTCCGCAAAAAACGGAGCGATTGGCGCAATCAAAATCGCTACATTTTCCAAAACGGTATAAAGGGTCTGATAAGCCGAAATTTTATCCTTTTCATATTCGCCTTTCCAGAAACGTCTTCTGCTCAAACGAACATGCCAGTTGCTCAGATTATCGATTACAAATTCCTGAATCGCTCTTGCTGCTCGCGTTGGCTCATAATCTGCATAGAATTCATCTACTTTTTTTATGAGTGAATTCAATTCCGACAAAATCCATCTATCCAATTCCGCTCTTTCACTCACCGGAATTTCTGCTTCCGAATAGTTAAATCCGTCCACATTGGCATAAAGCGAAAAGAACGAATAAGTATTGTAAAGCGTTCCGAAGAATTTACGACGAACTTCATCCACCCCGGCAATGTCAAATTTTAAATTTTCCCAAGGCTGCGCATTCGAAATCATATACCAACGCGTAGCATCAGGACCGTAAACGGCTAGCGTTTCAAACGGATCCACGGCATTGCCCAAACGTTTGGACATTTTTTGTCCGTTTTTATCGAGCACCAATCCATTGGAAACCACGTTTTTATACGCTACACTATCAAAAACCAAAGTTCCGATGGCATGAAGCGTATAGAACCATCCTCGCGTTTGGTCTACACCTTCGGCGATGAAATCTGCGGGGAAAGCCCCACCTAAATCCTCCCCAAAGGGGAGGACTTTTTGGGATGGTCTATTATTTAATTCTTTAAGAATCGATTGAAGTACGTTTTCTGTATCTCCTATCACTTGTTCATTTGTAAAACGAATAACTTTATATCCGAATTCTTCGAGTAATTCTGTGCGTAATTTATCTGCTTCTATTACTTCGGGGTCATTATGATATCCGCCATCTACTTCTACCACCAGCATTTTGTCCAAACAAACAAAATCTACAATCAGTTGGTCAATTATATGTTGTCTTCTGAATTTATATCCTTCAAGTTTTTTGCTTTTCAATTGTTCCCAGAGAAAATTTTCAGCTTCGGTTGAAGAATTGATTTGCTTTTTCTTCAATTCTTTTAACAAAACATAAGTTGAATTTCTTGCCGTTTCATATTTTGGACGGGTAGAATTCCTCCCCTTAGGGGAGGTTAGGTGGGGCTTTTCAAATGGGTAATGCCACTGTGCATAAGGCATCGCACCTGAATCAAACCAAACGTCAATCAGATCGGCCTCGCGTTTCATCGGTTTTCCGGACGGAGAAACCAGAATGATTTCGTCCACGATGTTTTTATGCAAATCAACTTTTGCATAATTTCCTTCCGACATATTTCCGATTTCAAATCCTTCAAACGGATTTTGGGACATTATCCCATTTGATATTGACTTTTGGATTTCATTCATCAATTCTTCCACCGAACCGATGATGATTTCTTCGACTTGCCCTGAACTTGTCGAAGGGTCAGTACGCCAGATTGGCAAAGGAATTCCCCAATATCGGGAACGCGATAAATTCCAGTCGTTTGCATTTTCCAACCAATTCCCGAAACGGCCTTCACCGGTTGATTTCGGTTTCCAATTGATGGATTTATTCAATTCCGCCATTCGTTCCCGAACCGATGTGATTTTGATAAACCAGGAGTCCAGCGGATAATACAAAATCGGTTTGTCGGTACGCCAGCAATGCGGATAAGTATGTTTGTATTTTTCGACTTTAAAAGCTTTGTTTTCTTCCTTTAATTGAATGGCGATTTCCACATCAACCGAACGTTCAGGTGCTTCTCCGTCGTTGTAATATTCGTTTTTTACATATTTTCCACCAAATCCTTCGGGCAATTGTTCAATGAACTTCCCTTGTAAATCGACCAAAGGAACGGGGTTTTGATTTTCATCCAAAACCAACATCGGCGGAACGCCGTGTTCTTTGGCAACTTTGGCGTCGTCTGCACCAAAAGTTGGAGCCGTGTGAACAATTCCGGTACCGTCTTCGGTGGTAACGAAATCTCCGTCGATGACCTGAAATGCTTTGTCCGCATCTTCAAACGGCAATGCCCAAGGCAATAATTGTTCGTATTTGATTCCCACCAAATCCGAACCTTTGAAAGTTTCAAGTATTCTGTAAGGAATCTTTTTATCACCTTCTTTGAAGTTTTCAAAGCCGGATTCTTCATTGGATTCAAAATAATTTTTACCAAAAACCGAATTCAACAAAGGTTTGGCCAGAATCACTTTCTGCGGTCGGAATGTATATTGATTAAAAGTTTCAACTAGGATATATTCGATTTTCGGTCCTACGGTCAAAGCGGTATTGGACGGCAAAGTCCAAGGTGTTGTGGTCCAAGCTAAAAAATAAACATCTCCTTCTATTCCTTTTAAGAAATCGGAAGAATCCTTTTTTGCTTTAAACTGCGCCACAATCGTGGTATCGGTCACATCGCGATAAGTCCCCGGCATATTCAGTTCATGGGAAGAAAGTCCGGTTCCGGCTTTGGGCGAATAGGGTTGGATTGTATAACCTTTGTACATTAAATCCTTGTCATAAATTTGTTTCAGCAACCACCAAACCGACTCCATGTATTTGGGTTCGTAAGTGATATACGGATCGTTCAAATCCACCCAATACCCCATTTTCTCGGTCAAATCATTCCAAACATCGGTATAGCGCATCACCGCTTCCCGACAGGCTTTGTTATAATCTTCAACAGAAATTTTCTTTCCGATGTCTTCTTTGGTGATGCCCAATTCTTTTTCCACGCCCAATTCTACCGGCAATCCATGTGTGTCCCAACCGGCTTTTCGGTGAACCTGCTTTCCTTTCAAAGTCTGGTAACGACAAAAGATATCCTTGATGGCACGCCCCATCACATGGTGAATCCCGGGCATTCCGTTTGCGGAAGGCGGACCTTCATAAAACACAAAGTTCTCCTGACCTTCTCTTGTAGAAACGCTTTTTTCAAAAATCTGATTCTGTTTCCAATCTGCTAAAACATCTTCGGATAATTTGACTAAATCTAACTGTTTGTATTCTTTGAAATTCTTGCTCATTATTAAAAAGTACAAAGTATTATGTACGAAGTATTAAGTCTAATTTTTAAAGATTGGCGAAGATACGAAAAAGATGAAAACACTATCGGTTTATGTAAGAAAATTAGCTTCCTCCGAATGGTTATTCGTTATATGCGTAATCAAATATCTTTTGTGAGATAGTTCAAAGAAGACAAACCAGGTCGTGTGGTTGTTGGCCTTATAAAAAGCATATTTTGAACTGAAATGGATGAGTTGCGGAGGTGTCCGCCTGAAAGGAAAATTGGGAAGTTCGAATTCGATGAAGTCATAAATCTTTGACACATACATAAGTGCATCTGACTCAAACCCGAAATATTCTTTTTCGAATAAAATCTGAACCAGTTCTTCCAGAAATTCAGTTACATTTTTTTGAAGTGTAATCACCTTTTCCAGGGCAAAGATTTTACAAAATCAGCAGTTTTTTTTCTTGCCTCTTCAATGGATATTCCGTTTTCCCATTCTTTTTCAAAATCAAAAGTCTCGGTTTCCCTTTTTTTGATTCGTTTAATTTGCTCGATCACAAAGGGGTTGTCCAAAGAATTGATCCATTTGATGATTTCGGCTTTTTCAACAGTTATATCCATCTTGAATAGATTTATCCTAACAAATTTAATGATAATTAGATTCCCATTCAGTTTAAAAACAAAACTTTAAGATTCTTCTCTGGAAAATTGGGTGTAATTCCGCCATTTTTCAAGCAGTTCCACCATATCCTCAGGCAAAGGTGCCTGAAAAAACATCCGTTCGCCTGTCACGGGATGGTCGAAACCCAAGGTCTTGGCATGCAAAGCCTGGCGCGGGCAAACCTTAAAACAATTTTCCACAAATTGTTTGTAGCGCGAAAAAGTAGTGCCTTTTAAAATCGCATCCCCGCCATAGCGTCCATCGTTAAAAAGCGGATGCCCTATGTGTTTGAAATGCGCCCGGATCTGGTGTGTACGCCCTGTTTCCAGTTTACATTCGACCAGAGTGACGTATAAAAATTTTTCCAAAACCTTGTAATGGGTAATGGCAGGCTTTCCTTGACTTTCGTCTTCAAAAACAGCCATTTGCAATCGGTCTTTCAAATGGCGTCCGATGTGGCCTTCGATGGTTCCGGAATCTTCGTCAAGACTTCCCCAAACCAAGGCATCATACAAACGATCTGTGGTGCGCGCCTTGAATTGTGAACTAAGACTTTGCATGGCTTGGTCGGTTTTGGCGATGACCAATAAACCGCTTGTGTCCTTGTCAATCCGATGAACCAATCCCGGGCGTTCCAACTCTGCCGACATGGAAGGTAAATTGTCGAAATGAAATTTTAGGGCATTGACCAAAGTGCCTTTGTAATTCCCATGTCCGGGATGAACGACCATTCCCGCTTTTTTGTTGATAACGACCACGGATTCGTCTTCATAAACAATTTCAATCGGAATGTTTTCGGCCAGCACATCAATGATTCTGGGCGGTTCTTCCAACACCACTTTGATTTCGTCGCCGGGTTTTACTTTGTAATTGGATTTTACCGGATTTCCGTTGACCCAAATTTGTCCGCTATCCGCAGATTGTTGTATTCTATTGCGGGTAGTTCCTTCAATGAAATTCATCAAGAATTTATCGATGCGCAAGGGTTCCTGGCCTTTGGAGGCACGGATACTAAACTGCTCAAACCATTCCGGGTTCGGGGTTTTATCGTTTTCTGAAAGCATTTATTCTATTTGTATCCCCTCGGGTTTCTCCGTGGGCTTTGTAGAGGGCGGTGGCGGGGTTTTATCGGTTTCTGAGCCCGATTTTTCCTCTAACCTTAATTGTTCCGCATATTTGGCTGCGGCAATGGAATCGTTGTCGCTGTAATTGCGGTATTGCCTGTCTAAGTCTTTTACTAAATTTCGCAGGTTTTCAGGCTCCATTTCCGAGACCCAAAGATCTACGGGTAAACCTTGATCGTAATTATCGCCCTGTAAAGGATATTGGTAAAAAACTTTCAATTTCAGGCTATCGGTTACGGCTCCTTGGTAAGTAATTCGCCCCACTTCAAAACGATTCGCGAGAATAGAGGACTCGGCCTGATCGAGTGTCATGCCTACCAGCGCGGGCGTGCTCACCCCATATTCCAAACCTTTTCCCAATACCAAATCCACTTTTGCAAACCGGGGCAATTGGGCATCCGCAGCGATTTGCTTCCCTTGGAACAATACGCGCAATACGGCATCTTTGGCGATGTCCGGCTCGTAAATGGTGTCTCCCACCACCAATCCGGCGATTTTTAATTGGGTAAATGCCAATCTTTTTGATTTCCCTACAATATCGGGCAATGCAACCGGTCGCCAAGTTTTGGGGTTGGACTTAATGAAAATCCGACGGCCTTCTTTTACCTTAAAGCCGGCTTCGGGAAAAAATTCCAAAACCGCAAAGGCGGGTTTGGTGGAATCGTATTTTACGCTGTCGATTTCATACAAAAGCCCGAGTTCATCGAGGTGCTTGGTGGCCTCTTGGATTTTCATTTTCGATAAATCCGGGATTGCAATCTCCTCGTTGTGGTTGGTATAAGCATCCAGCCAAACCCGAAACGTAAAATGGTATAATCCGTAAACAAGCACTACCATGAGTAGAATACTTACCCAGAACTGCCACTTTGTAAATGCTTTTAAGAATCTCATTGAACCGTAAATTCCGGACAAATATAGAATAAAATTTATAGTTTTGCTTTCTCTGATTTAACCTTATCTTTGGTTAATTATTATAATTTCTATGTTAAATGTGGCCGTGGTAGCGGGTGGGTACTCTGACGAGTATGTGGTTTCCCTCAAAAGTTGCGAACTGGTTTATGAGAGTTTGAACCCGGAAAAATACAGGCGGACAAGGGTTCGGATTTTAAAAGAAGGTTGGTTTGCGGAGATTGACAACCAAAAATACCCTATCCAAAAAGAGGATTTCAGTTATTGGAGAGACGGCCAAAAACATACATTTGATTGCGTAGTCAACATCATCCACGGAACGCCCGGCGAGGACGGTTATATGCAGGCTTATTGGGAGCTCATCGGAATGCCTTATACCGGTTGTAATTTTTACCAAGCTGCATTGACATTCAACAAAAAAGATTGTATCGCGGTATTGGAAAAATATGCGATCCCCCATGCGGAATCCTTTTACATTCACCGGGATTTACCCTATGATTTAAACGAAATCATCGAAAAAATAAAACTGCCCTGTTTTGTCAAACCCAACCAATCCGGGTCCAGCCTCGGTATTTCAAAAGTAAAATCTTTCGAAGAACTCCAACCTGCTTTGGAAAAAGCTTTCAAAGAAGATCAAGAAGTTTTAATCGAATCCTTTTTGGACGGCACCGAAGTTTCAGTCGGCGTCGTTAAATTCAGAGGAGAGACCACCGTAGTGGGCATTACTGAAATCGTTTCCCACAACGAATTTTTCGATTACGAAGCCAAATACGAAGGTGCTTCGGAAGAAATCACCCCTGCCAGAATCGATGCAGCAACAACGCAAAAAGTAGCAGAAACCGCCATTCGCGCTTACGAGAGTTTGCAGATGACGGGCATTTCCCGCTCGGAATTTATTCTCGTTAACGGCACACCTTACTTTTTGGAAATGAATACCCTGCCGGGATTTTCACCGGCCAGTATATTCCCGCAACAGGCCAGCCATGGGGGAATTGCTTTGACAGACTTATTTGACAGTGAAATTGAATTGGCATTAAACAGAAAAAATTTATGGAACGCATAGCTGTTTTTCCGGGCTCATTTGACCCGATAACTTTGGGACATTATGACATCATCGAGCGTGCCGTGCCTCTTTTCGACAAAATTATCGTAGCCATCGGCCAAAATGCGCAAAAAAATTATATGTTCTCACTCGCACAAAGAAAAGCTTGGATTGAAGCTTCGCTGAAACAATTCCAAAATGTGGAAGTAGATATGTATGAGGGCTTAACAGTTGATTATTGCAAAAAGAAAAATGCGCAATTCATTCTCAGAGGCCTGCGCAACCCTGCCGATTTTGAATTTGAAAAAGCCATCGCCCATACGAATCGAGCCATCACAGGCCGGAATATCGAAACCGTATTTTTACTGACTTCTTCCGGGAAATCCTATATCAGTTCCAGTATTGTGCGCGATGTAATCCGAAATGGCGGAAATTACGAAATACTCGTTCCCGCAGCCGTCAGGGTCAGTTCTTCCTGAAGCGGTTTTTCAAAATCGAGGCTAAATTGATCGGGCAGTAAACGGAATGAACTTCGGTGGTGAATGGTAGTACCGAATTCGGCAATCGCCCTGCGGTGCTCGATGGTCGGATAACCTTTATTGCGCTTCCAGTTATAAGATTCAAATTCTTCATGTAAACCGCGCATATAGGCATCCCTGTGCGTTTTAGCCAAAATGGATGCGGCCGCGATGTTTAGGAAACGTGCATCTCCCTTTACCATACATTGATGCGGTGTATCTTCATAAGCTTTGAACCGGTTGCCGTCCACGAGGATATGATCCGGCCTGGTTTTCAGTCCGTCCAAGGCAAAGTGCATGGCCAGAATGCTGGCGTTTAAAATATTGATTTCATCAATTTGTTTTGGTTCTACATAAGCCACCGACCAAGCCAAGGCGTTTATTTCAATGAATTCCTTTAGTTCATCACGTCTTTTTTCGTTGAGTTGCTTGGAATCATTAATGAGTTGGTTATCAAAATCTTTACCCAAGATCACGGCGGCAGCAAAAACAGGCCCGGCCAAGCATCCTCGGCCAGCTTCATCGCAACCCGCTTCCATCCGATTATTTAAAAATTGCTTTTTCACAGGACAAAATTTATAAGAAATAATTCATTTTTTAACAATCATATATTAATTTATAGTTAAATTCGCTCTATAAACATTAAATTCTTTAACAAAATGAGTACAAAGTTAAGAGGTTTACTTGTTGTTTTTGGGATACTCTTCGGAGGAATTCTCATTGCACAAGAAAAAACGGTCACAGGTACTGTGACTGATGCAAATGGGTTTACTCTGCCGGATGTAAGTGTTCGCTCTTCTTCCGGTGAAGAAGTATTCACAGATATGGACGGAAATTTTTCCATTCAAGCAAGCGAGGGTGAAGTGCTCACCATCGAATCGTTTGGAATGGATATAGCAACTGTGGTAGTGGGTGCCAGCAATACCTACAATGCCACATTGAGAGACGGAGGTGCCATTGAACTGGAAGGTGCGGTGGTTACGGCTTTGGGGATTACGAGGGATGAAAGAGCAATCGGCTACTCATCTCAGACTGTCGATGGAGATATGCTCTCCGCTTCGAGAGTTTCAAACCCATTAAATGCACTTTCGGGGAATGTGGCTGGAGTACAGATTACTACACCTTCATCAAATTTAGGGGGGTCAACAAGGGTTATATTAAGAGGTATCACCTCCTTAACCGGAGAAAACAGGCCTTTAATTGTAGTGGACGGGATTCCAATGAATAACTCCAATTACAATACGAC
>JAEZDQ010000054.1 GCA_023433225.1 Bacteroidota bacterium
TTGGAACGCCAACGCGGAGGAATCGGGATGCGTGGTCCGGGTGAAACCGAGATTGAAACCGACAGGCGGATTATCCGAGACCGGATTGCATTGTTGAAAGAAAAACTGAAATCCATAGACAAACAAATGGCCACGCAACGTAAAAACCGTGGTGCTTTGGTACGTGTGGCATTGGTCGGTTATACCAATGTTGGGAAATCCACACTAATGAATGTTCTGAGTAAATCGGAGGTCTTTGCCGAAGATAAACTCTTTGCAACACTTGATACGACCGTTCGGAAAGTGGTAATCGGAAATTTGCCGTTTTTGTTGACCGATACGGTTGGGTTCATTCGAAAATTGCCGACGCAATTGGTCGAATCCTTTAAATCTACGCTGGATGAAGTTCGTGAAGCCGATTTGTTGGTACATGTGGTGGACATTTCCCATCCGAGTTATGAAGACCACATTGATTCGGTCAATCAAATTCTACAAGAAATTGAAAGTGTTGACAAGCCAACGGTTTTGGTTTTCAATAAAATTGATAATTTTTCTTATATTCAAAAAGACGAAGACGATTTGACTGAAGTCAGCCGTGAAAACATTTCTTTGGAAGAATGGCAACGAACCTGGATGGCCAAAAGTCAGCATCCGACCCTGTTTATTTCTGCTACCGAAAAGGAAAATCTGGACGAATTACGCAAAACGATTTACGAAGAAGTGAAGAGCATTCACATTACCCGTTTTCCTTACAATGATTTTTTGTTTGAGTATTTTGAGGAGGAGGAATAATGTGGCTAAATAAAAAATCATAAAAATCAACTTCAAGAATTTTCAGAATCTGATCGAGTAATTCTATGTCTAATTTTTAATAGGTAATTCTCAAGGCGGCACAAGAGCACTTATTGTTTTAGATATAGGAAGGCCCTCCCGAGGATGTAGAGGGATAGGGGTTTGCCAACTTTGCCTTTTCTGTGAAAGTCATTATGAAAGTCAAGATTGGAATAAAATTCTGGCCCCGATTAATCAAGATTTAAATGGAAACAAATATATTGAATTGCATTTAGAAAGTTCTCCTTCAAGTTTAGCAGATACTAATTTATATATTGAAGGAAATTTGTTGGATGAAAATGGAAATATAGTTATTAATGCAGGTGTTTATTCATTAGATAATTCCTTAGGCTCTTTTGGTGGATATAAAATTAATATAAATTAAACACAATTTAAATCCGAGATTAAACTTAATCTCGGATTTTTTCATCATATGAAGTCATTATTACACATAACGTTTTACTTACTATCTATTATTGTTCTGTCTCAAGATAAATACAAATCCCAAAACATAATAGACTATGATTCCATTATAAGCAAATTAAATGCAAATGATACCGAAATTTATGAAATAAATAAAAACGTTCTGGATAGTATAATGAAAAAAACTGATAGAGATTATATTTACTTGTATACTTTTGCTTGGTGGTGCGAACCATGCATAAAGAAACTGCCTCATGTGTTAAATCTAAAAAAAGACTTTGATAATTTACAATTACTTATAATTACAACAGAACAAGACGATAGCAAACAATTATTATTGACAAAGAAATATAAGAATGACAAATTTAATATTACGTTTCCAATATTCAATATTTCTGACAATTATTCAAAAAGAAGATGGAAAAAATACGATAGTTTTATACAGGAAGTTGTGCCTAATCATAAAGATTATGGGCTTTCATTGTCGATTATTTTAAATAAAGAAAGAGAGGTTATTTATGCCTCTACATATAATGAAAGCATTGAGGAAGAGTTCCAAAAAATAAAAGAAATAATTAAAGAGTAATTTAATTCACATGCCCTAATTTCACCAATTTGGCGTGGTCAAGGATTTTGATTTTTCTACCTTCAACTTCGATCAAATGATCGGTTTTGAATTCAGAAATCAAACGGATGGCAGACTCCGTTGCGGTTCCAATAAGGTTGGCCATTTCTTCACGGGTCAGGGAAATATTGATGAAACCATCTTTGTCGGGGCCCAGTTTTTTCTCCAATAAAAGCAAAACCTCTGCCAAGCGTTCGCGCACTGTTTTCTGCGCCAAGAACGTGATGGTCTGCGCCGACTCGCCTAAATCCTCGGAAATCCTTCGTAAAATGTCAAAAGCCAGTTTCGGATGGTGTTCCAAAACTTTCAAAAAGAACTTTTCGGGAATGAAGCAAATCTCGGTGTCTTCCATGGCCGTAGCCGAAGCTCCGTAAGGCTGTCGTGAAAGAATCGAGCGGTAACCGATGATGTCCCCGCCTTTTGTAAAACGCAAAATCTGTTCCTTTCCGTTGAACCCAAGTTTAAACATTTTCGCCGTACCTTTGTCTATGTAGTAAATCCCTTTCGGCGTGGCTCCTTCTTCGATGATGTTTTCACCTTTTTTATACGAAATGATTTTTTTTTCGTGGCTTAATTCGGCTAATTCTTCTTTGGAGAAATGTTTTAAAATTTCAGGATTTTCAAATAACGTACAGATGTTATCAACGTTTTCTAAAATATCAGACATAGGTAATGACTTAAATCACGTCAAATTTACATCAAATCACTTGAAATAGAAAGTAATTTTGCAAATACTATGGTGGAGAGTTGTTTTCATTGCGGGCAAAAGATTGAAACCGAAGAGGTTTTATTTGACGAAAAGCGCTTTTGCTGTGCCGGATGCAAAACGGTTTATGAGATTTTAAACAATACGGGGCTTGAGAATTTTTATGCGATGAACCCTGATGCCGGCATAAGGCCCGATGCCAAAGAAAACCACCATTTCCAGTTTCTGGATACCCCCGAAATTTTTGAGAAAATAATCGATTTTTCGGATGACGGCGTGACTTTGGTTACTTTTCACATTCCCGTAATTCATTGTACATCATGTGTCTGGCTGTTGGAGAGTTTGCAGGACATCCATCCTTCGATTATTTATTCCAATGTGAATTTTACCGGTAAAGACGTCCAGATTTCCTATAAATCCGAAGAGCTGAAACTCAGTGAAGTCGCGCGGTTGCTTACCCAATTGGGCTATAAACCCGCTGTAAACTTGCAGTCATTGGATAAAAAAACGTCCGGACATGACCGTACGCTCCTGCTCAAAATCGGTGTTGCGGGATTTTGTTTCGGCAACATCATGCTGCTTGCTTTTCCGGAATATACCTTGCCTTTTTCGAATTCTACACCAGAAGCTTGGCTGGAAGGAAACAAGGGTTTTTTCCGTTGGGGGATGTTTCTCCTTTCATTGCCCGTCATGTTTTTTTCGGCAACGGATTATTTCAAGTCTGCTTGGCAAGGCATTAAAAACAAATACATCAATATCGATTTGCCTATTGCAATCGGTTTTTGGGTTTTATTTTTGAGGAGTGTTTATGACATTATTTTCGACCTGAGTCCCGGATTTTTTGACAGCATTGCCGGATTGGCTTTTTTTATGCTCATTGGGAAATGGTTCCAGCAAAGGACTTATAAATCTTTGGCCTTTGACCGGGATTACAAATCTTTTTACCCGATTGCGGTACTTCGGATTTCGGGTGAAACAGAACAGCCGGTTTTTCTTTCTGAATTGAAGAAAGGTGACCGGATTTTAATCCGGAATGAAGAAATCATTCCCGCCGATGCCATTTTAATGAAAGGTGAAGCGATGATTGACAACAGCTTTGTGACCGGCGAATCTAAATTGATTGCCAAAAAACCGGGCGATAAAATTTTCGCCGGAGGCAAACAATCCGGTCAAGCGATTGAACTGGAAATCATCAAAGATGTCCAGCAAAGTTACCTCACCCAACTGTGGAACAACGAAGCTTTTCAAAAAGAAGAATCGCGCCTGAACAAACTCACCAACAGCATCAGCCGCTATTTTGTGGCGGTCATCCTTTTTATGTCGTTAGCATCCGGACTATTCTGGTATTTCTACGATTCCAGCCAAGTCATGCAGGTCGTGACCGCCATTTTAATCATTACTTGCCCATGCGCACTGGCATTGTCCTCGCCTTTTATTTTGGGGAATGTGATGCGTATTTTTGGTGAAAAGAAATTTTATGTAAAAAGTACGGCCGCTATCGAATCAATGGCCAAAATTGACCAAATTGTTTTTGACAAAACCGGGACTATTACAGAGAGTCAAGGGACAAAAGTTGTTTATGAAGGAGAAATTTTGACAGATGCGGAAGAAACGGCGGTAAAATCGGTTTTAAAAAATTCCAACCATCCATTGAGCCGTATTTTGTATAACCAATTTAGGAATAACCGAAGCATTGCGGTGACTGAATACGAAGAAGTCAAAGGGCAAGGCCAACGAGCAATTATCAATGGACTCGAAGTTAAAATCGGCTCGGGAAAATTCGTAGGTGTTCGGGACGAACCCTCTGAAAACCAAACCCGGGTATATATTTCGGTGGAGGGTGAAATTCATGGAAAATTTGAATTTCAGAACCAATACAGAAAAGGATTGAAGGAGATGATTTCCCGTTTACATTCCTATACAATTTCGGTTTTGTCGGGCGACAATGATTCTGAAAAATTGAATTTAGCAAAGATTTTTCCTCGTTCGACCAATATTCATTTCAATCAAAGCCCGGAAAATAAACTGGAATTCATCCGGGAAAGCCAAGCGAACAACCGTAAAGTTTTGATGTTCGGTGATGGCCTGAACGATGCGGGAGCCATTAAGCAGAGCGATGTTGGGGTGGTCCTTTCGGAAGATGTCAATAATTTTTCGCCTTCCTGCGACGCGATTTTGGATGCGGGAAGTTTTACGATGTTTCCTGCCTTATTGCGGTTTTCTAAAATTGCCATCCGGCTGATTTGGGTTGCTTTCGGCATCAGCTTTTTGTATAATTTGGTGGGCTTGTCGTTCGCCGTTTCAGGAAACTTATCGCCCGTAGTGGCGGCAATACTCATGCCAATCAGTTCTATTTCGGTGGTGATTTTTGCAACCTTGAGTACCCGGATTGCAGCCCGATTAATGCTCTAAAGTTTAGAATCATTATAAATTAACAGTTCGATTCTACGCTGTGATGAAAATCATTACTAATTTTACCTTTGCCGTTGTACATTTGTAAGCGTTATGGGAATTATAATCTTAATGGTGATTGCAAGTGTATCACTCGCTGCCGTTTTTTTGGCGTTATTTTTAATCGGTGCCAAAAAAGGACAGTTTGATGAGGATGAATCCCCTGCTGTAAGAATGTTATTTGAGGACAAAAAATTAAAAGATAAAATTGATACGTAATGCAAATGCAAACTTTCAATTACGATAATAAAATCGTAAAATATTTCGTTTATGCGACCATTTTTTGGGCGGTTATGGCCTTTACATTTGGTGTATTGGTCGCAACGCTGAAGTTTTTCCCGGAATTACCGGATTATATTTTTGGTACAGATGATGGCGACATCGGATGGACGCTGTTCGGTGGGGGGATTGAAGGTCTTGCCAATACAAACGGTGCATTGGGCTTTGGGCGTTTGCGAATGATCCATACAACTTTTGCCGTTTTTGCCTTTGTAGGGAATGGCTTCTTTGCGGGTGCTTATTATTCCATGCAACGTTTGTTGAAAACGCGTATGGGGAGTGACGTGATGAGCTGGACCCACTTCTGGGGATGGCAGTTATTCATCGCCCTGTCATTGGTGACTTTCTTAATGGGAATCAATACATCAAAAGAATATGCGGAGCATGAGTGGCCAATCGATATATTAATCACGATTGTGTGGGTGATTTTCGGTTTGAATATGTTCGTAACCATCGGAAAAAGAAGGGTAAGACACTTGTATGTGGCGATTTGGTTTTACTTAGGAACTTGGGTTGCGGTAGCCATGTTGCACATTTTCAATAACCTCGAATTACCGGTACACTGGAACATTGTTGCAGCAAAAAGTTATTCCATTTATGCAGGGGTTCAAGATGCTTTGGTGCAATGGTGGTATGGCCACAATGCGGTGGCTTTTGTATTGACGACACCTATCTTGGGATTGATGTACTACTTTGTCCCCAAGGCAGCTAACAGGCCGGTCTTTTCCTATAAATTATCGATTATCCACTTTTGGTCACTCATATTCATTTACATTTGGGCCGGGCCTCACCACTTGTTGTACACTTCCCTTCCGGGATGGGTTCAGGCAGTAGGGACCGGTTTCTCGATCATGCTGATCGCTCCGTCATGGGGGGGGATGCTCAACGGGCTTCTGACTTTGAGAGGAGCTTGGGATAAAGTAAGGGAAGAACCCGTACTCAAATTTATGGTGGTTGCAATCACTTGTTACGGTATGGCGACTTTCGAAGGGCCGATGTTAGCGACCAAAACATTGAACAAAATCGGACACTTTACCGACTGGGTTCCCGCACACGTTCACGTGGGGACACTGGGTTGGAATGGTTTCATCATATTCGGTATGATTTATTGGTTGGTTCCTAAATTATTCAACACCAAACTGGCATCTAACAAAATGGCTAACAACCACTTCTGGATTGGTACCTTAGGAATTCTATTCTGGGTAATCCCGATGTATGTAGCAGGTTGGACACAAGGCCTTATGTGGCAGGAATTTAATGAAGACGGAACACTGAAATACGGGAACTTCCTCCAAACCGTAACCATTCTAAAAGATTGGTTGTACCCGATGCGTGCCTTTGGTGGGACACTTTACTTAATTGGAGCGGTAATGATGGTGATAAATGTTTGGAAAACTGTTCGGAGAGGTCATTTTGTGGCCAATGAACAAGCCGAAGCACCCGCACTTCCAAAAATCAGTTCTGCACGTAAAAAAGGTGAAGGTGCCCATACTTGGTTAGAAAGAATGCCTACTTTGTTGACCGTACTCTCTTTTGTGGCGGTAGCTATCGGAGGAGCGGTAGAAATCATTCCTACGATTGTAGTAAAATCAAATGTGCCGACGATTGCTTCGGTTACTCCCTATACACCATTGGAATTGGAAGGCCGTGACTTGTATATACGCGAAGGATGTAATGCTTGCCACACGCAGATGATTCGCCCGTTCAGGGATGAAGTGAAACGTTACGGCGAATATTCAAAACCGGGCGAATATGTTTACCATCACCCATTCCTTTGGGGGTCGCAAAGATCCGGACCGGACTTACACCGACAAGGGGGTAAAAATCCGGATGCATGGCATTACAAACATATGTGGGATCCGAGAGCAACTTCACCAGGCTCCATTATGCCAAGGTACCCTTGGCTGGCTTTCAACAAACAAAGCCGAAAAGATACAGAAGCGAAACTCAAAACCATGGTAGCCTTGGGCGTTCCTTACACTGAAGAAGATTTTGAAAATATGGAGGCTTCTATGGATAAGCAAGCACTTGCCATTGAAGAAAGTATCTTCAAAGATGCACCGGATTTAATTGAAAAATATGCCCAACAGAAATCGGATCAAGGTGAGGACTTTGTACCGTTGAGAGACAGAGAAATAGTGGCTTTGATTGCTTACTTACAAAGATTGGGTACGGATATTTCAACCGAATCCACAGAAACAACCAGTATAGGGAATTAAATTATGTTGAAATTTTTCAAAGACGCTTTTACCAATTATGAATATGCGGGGATATTACAAACCCTATCCCTTCTGCTCTTCGTGATTTTCTTTACCGCATTGGTATATTTTATCTGGAAGCGTCCCAAAGATTATTATAAAAAAGATTCAGAACTACCTTTAGAAGACGATCAAGACCACTCAAAATTTAAGTTATGAAACAGAGAACTCCGGGATATGTATTTATACCATTGACTTTGCTTACGGTAATTGCCGTATTAATGATGGTTACCCCTGTTGAATTTGAAAAGGCTACAGGAACTTTTGGGTTTTTCATAAACACATGGAATCACTTTATACAAACCTTTTCAAGTGGAGTGGCAATTGGGATTCTATTGATTTCATTGATTATGCTTTTAATTGTCAACGCCATTAACAGGGTAGTTGAGAATGCCAGGTTTAAAAAACTGAGCCCGGAAGCCCAAATCCAATACCGTGAGAAATTAAAAGCAGGATATTTCAAAAACCTCATCCGAAGCAGCCGCGAAAGCCAAACGGAAGAAGAGGAAGAAGCCATTATCTTGGATCACGGTTTCGACGGCATCAAGGAATTGGACAATGCCCTACCGCAATGGTGGTTGGCACTATTCTACGGTGGATGTATTTTCGCTGTCGTTTATTGGTTGGCGTACAGTTTTACCGACTTTGCCCATGCGGAAGTGGAATACGAAAAATTCAATACGGCGGAAGAAGAAAGAGTGAGGATATGGATTGAGAACAATGATATTGACATGGACGGTGCCGAAAATAAATATGCGGACGAACAAGCCATAGCAGAAGGAAAGCAGATATTTGAAAACACCTGCGCCACCTGCCACAAAGCGAGCGGAGGCGGCGGAATCGGCCCCAATTTGACAGATGACCATTGGGTCAATAAAACCCAAGACGATTTATTTAAAAATATATACGACATCGTTTACAATGGGAGCCCTACGAACCCGCAGATGAGAGCATTTGGCCAACGTGGGGAATTAACCGGTTTGGCAATTGAAAAAGTAGCATCTTATGTGTACTACTTAAACCAAGAGATAGAGAGTGCAGCAGACGGAAGTGCCGCTCAGGGAGAAATCGTTCCTGAATGGTCAAAAAACAGTTCTGCCGCCACAATGCAAACGGATGTGCCCGTAAAATCAGACTCGACAACTACCGCGTCTGAATAACCTTACCCTTCGGGGTTACTTAATTTTTGAATTGTAAAATGAGAAATGAAAGATTCTCAAATCAAAGACAATGACTTAGCCAAGCTTTCTGAAGAGGAAGAAGCATTTAGAACCAGCATAGCAACGATGGACAGAAAAGGGAAACGCCAATGGGTGTTCCCCAAAAAACCATCCGGAAGATTTACCAAATACAGAACCTATGTCAGTTGGTTGCTGTTGATTATTTTGGTCGTCAGCCCATTTGTGAAATTACCCAACGGGAACCCTTTGTTTTTATTCAACATCCCCAAAGGAGAGTTCATCCTGTTTGGTTTTCCGTTTTTTACATCAGACTTTTTCCTGTTGGCCATCGGGATGATTGCGACCATTATTTCCATCTTGTTGTTTACAGTGGTTTACGGTAGGATTTTTTGTGGATGGATATGCCCCCAAACCATATTTATGGAACATGTGTTCCGTAGAATCGAATACGCGATTGAAGGCGACCGCCCCAAACAAATGCGGCTTGCGCAACAAGCTTGGGACGAAGAGAAAATCCGTAAGCGTTTGTTGAAATGGACGGTATTCTCATTGATTTCATTCTTGATTTCCAATATATTCTTCGCATACATCATCGGTTCTGACGCTTTGATTGATTTGGTCAAAAACGGTCCGCTCGGCGATAACCTCAGCACCTTCATCGGTCTGATTGTATTTGCGGGATTGTTTTATTTCATTTTTGCATGGTTCCGCGAACAGGTTTGTACTTTGGTTTGCCCTTACGGCCGCTTACAAGGTGCGCTGATTGACAAAAAAACCATTGTCGTAGCTTATGATTATAGACGGGGAGAAGCAGAGGTCGGGAGAGCCAAATTCAAAAAAGGGGAAGACCGTGCCGCAGCAGGCAAAGGCGACTGCATTGACTGCAAACAATGCGTGGTGGTTTGTCCGACCGGAATCGATATCCGCAATGGGACTCAGATGGAATGTGTGGGCTGTACCGCATGTATAGATGCCTGTGACGAAGTAATGGACAAAATCAATTTCCCGCGCGGGTTGATTCGTTATGCGTCCGAAGAAAATATAGAAAAAGGAGCGAAGTTCAAATTCACGGGTCGGATGATTGCCTATACGATGGCTTTATTAGCCATTGTGATGGTCATCAATTTGTTTTTATTTAGCCGGAATGATGTGGAAGTGAAATTCCTTCAAATACCCGGGAAAAATTACAAAATAGAAGGTGAAAACATTGCAAACTTGTACCAATATACCTTGTACAACAAAACGAACGCGGACTTGCGGGTGAATTTCCAATTGAAATCCCACGACGGGGGCACTATGAAAATCATCGACGGGCCGGCGACCGTGGTTTTACAAAAAGCAGCTATTAAACAAGGGGTCGTTGAAATACGGATTCCGAAGGCGGAAATAAGTTCCTACAAAGAGCGGGTCGTAATGGTCGCGGTGGATGAAGAAGGCAATGAGCTGGATGATTATTCAACGAGTTTTGCGGCACCTTTTTAATTAAAATTAAATCAAACAGATGAAATTTACATGGGCACATGGATTGATGATTGCGTTGGGATGCTTTATGATTTTCATATCGTCTCTGGTTTTCTTCGCGGGCAATATGGGTGAAATGGTCGAAGACAATTATTATGAAAAAACCATCCATTACCAAGACGACATCAACGCTGCCAAAAGAGCCAATAACATGGGTAGTAAACCCGAAATCATCCGTCAGGCAAACGGGTATTTGATTCGTTTTCATTCAACGCCTCAAAGCGGCGATGTATTGTTCCTCCGTTCGAACGACAGCAAGCAGGACATCGTCCATCCATTGAAATTAAATTCACGGAAAGAGCAACTTGTACATGCGGTGGAATTGACCAATGGGGAATATGAAGTTTCTTTACGTTGGAAGCAAAACGGCGAAGATTATCTTTTTAAACAAAAGGTAAATTGGGAATCTCCTTCCTCATAATCGCTTTGACGCTGGGCCTTGCGTCCAGTTTACATTGTGTGGGTATGTGCGGGCCGATTGCTTTTTCGTTGGGGTTGAACCCGCGGAATAAATTGGACTTTACACTGCGGAACCTCCTTTATCAGTTCGGTCGTGTTACTACTTATGCGGTCTTGGGTGCCGTCTTGGGGATTGTCGGCTACGGGGTTTCCTTTACGGGATTGCAAAATCCGTTGAGTATTGCGATCGGGGTATTGATGATTCTGATGGCATTGCTTCCTAAAAACTTGGGTGCGGATAATCTGGGCATAAAACCATTCGCAAGGATTATGTACCGCGTGAAATCAGGATTGGGGCAATTCCTTCGGCGGAAAAACTATTCTTCCCTTTACATTACCGGTTTGTTGAACGGTTTGCTTCCCTGCGGAGCGGTTTATGCTGCTTTGACTGCGTCGATGGCGATGGGCGGAGTGGGGAAGGGCGCATTGTTTATGGCGTTTTTCGGGTTGGGAACGATTCCGCTGATGTTTGCTTCCGTTCTGGCGGGAAACGTGGTGAGCCTGCAAACCCGTCAAAGAATACTGAAGTTCTTGCCTTATCTGATGGTTTTCTTAGGAATTATATTTATCCTCCGGGGATTGAGCCTGAACATCCCTTTTATTTCTCCGGCAGAAGGCAGCCTTCAAATTGACGGAGAAGGCCACAACCATTGATTTAATCAAAACTATTTACTGAATTATTTTTTAACTGAATGCAATTCGGTTGTGGGGATTTGCATTTCTTTTTCCTGAGAATATGACAAGTTGTCAGGGGTAGTTGGCAGGAAAGAGGAAGTAGTTGGCAGGAAAGAGGAAGTAGT
>JAEZDQ010000003.1 GCA_023433225.1 Bacteroidota bacterium
CATATAGACCGGATGATGATGAACCTGAAACGCTGCGGTTTTTTAACTCAAATTAAAGGTCTTATTGTCGGTGGTTTTACTAAAATGGATGTGGAAGAAGAAAACCCGGATTTTGCGTTGCCTTATGACGGAACGGCCTATCAGGTAATTCAAAAAATCATGGATGAATATAAAATCCCAATTGCTTACGGTTTTCCGGCAGGCCATATCGGTGATAACCGCGCCTTGATTTTCGGGCGTGAAGTTTCCTTGGAAGTTAATCAAAATTCAGTAATTTTAAATTTCAAATCATAAAAATGAATAATTTACACATCATAGCGCATCCGCTCATCCTTTCCAAAATGACCCAAATCCGGAGAAAAGAAACACCGACCAAAATGTTTAAGGAACTGGTAAATGAAATCGCTTCCCTGATGTGTTATGAACTTACGAGAGATTTGGAAACGGAAGAATTTGAAATTGAAACCCCGGTTAGTAAGACGATCGGTTACCGTATAAAAGGCGAAGACTTGGTCTTGGTGCCGATTTTACGCGCCGGATTGGGCATGGTAGAAGGAATTCAAAACCTGATTCCCAATGCCAAAACCGGACATATAGGCATTTACCGCGACCACAACACCTTGCAACCGGTTGAATACTTGTGCAAACTTCCACCAAACATGGAAAACCGGGACATCATCATTTTGGATCCGATGCTGGCAACGGGCGGTTCAGCGGTGAAAGCCATTGAAATTTTGAAGAAGCATCATGTGAAATCCATTCGATTGGCTTGTTTGGTCGGTTGTCCGGAAGGCGTGGAATTCGTACATGCGCATCATCCGGAAATCCCGATTTACCTGGCAGCTATGGATGAAAAACTAAACGAAAACGGCTACATCGTCCCGGGATTGGGCGATGCCGGAGATCGTTTGTTTGGAACACAATGAGATGGCAAAGCACAACGAATTTGGTTCAGAAGCCGAGAGTAGGGCAGCTGCGTTTTTGGAAAAAAAGAATTACAAAATCCTGAAACGCAATTGGCGTTTTCTGAAAGCTGAAATTGACATCATTGCCGAAGCTCCGGACGCAAGTCAGATTGTAATCATTGAAGTGAAAGCGCGCAAAGAGAACCCATTGGTAGAGCCGATAGTGGCGGTAAACAAAACCAAACGAAAACTTTTAATCAAAGCAGCCGATGAATTCATTTGTCAAAATGAAATAGAATTAGAAGCCAGGTTTGACATCATCAGCGTTTACCAATCTTCATCCGAATGGAAAATCGTTCACATCGAAAACGCATTTAGTAGTTATGAATAATCTATGGTGAAATTTAAATGGGAAAAATCGAAAAATAATCCTAATTTAGATAACTCAAATTAAAGGATTATGAAAAATTACTTAATGGTATGCGTGACGCTGATTTTAGGTGTTTTGGCATACGGACAATCACCGGTTGGAACTTGGAAGACCATTGACGACAAAACCGGAAAGGAAAAATCCTATGTCAGGATTTATGAAACCAAATCAGGTAAATTACAAGGAGAAGTCACCAAAATTTTAACGCCTGGTAGAGAGAACGCCAAATGCGAGGAGTGCGACGGCGACCGGAAAAACAAACCCATCAAAGGAATGGTTATTTTATGGGGATTGGAAAAAGACGGAAACGAATGGTCAGGCGGGCAGATACTCGACCCCAACAGTGGGAAACAATACAAATGCTCCATGAAAATGAACGGAAATGACATCCTGGAAGTAAGAGGTTATCTCGGCATTTCACTTCTGGGCAGAACCCAAACCTGGGAACGCGTGGAGTAAAAGCAAAATTTAAGAATAGATTGGAATCTCTTTCAAACCGTTTGAAGGAGATTTTTTATATTTTTGAATGATGAAAAATTTCCTATTGATTTTATTTTCGGTTTTGCTCGTGTGGAGTTGTGAAGAAACCGAATTACTGGACGAAACCGGAAGGCTTGAAGTCACAGATTTCAATTTGCCTGAACTCCCTCCGAATCACCATTACCAAGCTTGGCTTTTGGTAGGCGGGACTTACGTATCGGTCGGCAATATCACCAATGATTCATTGAACAATAATAGGGCTCGGTTTTCCAATATCGAAAAAACGGATTTGGCAATGGCGGAATCATTTGCAATTACCGTAGAGAATTCCGGCAGCCCTGCCCCATCTGATTATATTTTGCTCTTGGGTAATTTCGAAGGAAATACAGCAAACTTAAACCCATTAACCACTGCTTCAAACGGAGTTACGACTTTGGCCAATAATATTTCCGCTTCCTATACTTTGCAAAACGCTTCCGTTCCCGAAGGACAACCGGGGAATTACACCCAAAACGGGATTTGGTTTTTCAAAGGAAGCGGTGAGGAAGCCGAAACCACAATTTCATTTCAATACGGGGAATTACGCTACCAGGCCTGGCTGGAAACTACGGTGGAAGGGGCTACACGGTATTTGAATATGGGCATCATCAGTTCCGATACTTTGCGGGACGCAAGTAATGTGTACACGCCGTTTAACCTGAATATCCCTGAATTCGCAGGAGAAGACTTTTTGATTCAACCCAGCGGAGAATCCTTTCCGGAAAATTTTTTCCCAAGAAATGTAACCGGTTCCAAATTGGTTCTGACACCCATTCTCAACGGATATACCAGCCATACAGAGCCGTTCCCGGTATTTTTGTTTCAAAGTATAATCCCTTCGGATGCAGTCAATGACCCGAACTTGGTTTATCCAATAGAGGTAAATCCCAACTTCGGAGCAAAGGCTACCAAACTCTAAAAATGATTCAATTCAGAAAAAAGGATTAACTTTGTGCGATAACCAGAAAGGGGTGCTTTCGCCAAGGGCGGAGGCTGAGATTATACCCGAAGAACCTGGGCGGGTAATGCCGCCAAGGGAAGTTGAAAAACTTTTCCCTTTTATTTAAAAATTAAATTGAAATTGAATTTTTGCAAATTCAGTTTATATTAAGGGAAATCTGCAAAAAGGGTAAATCCACCTTTCATTTAAAATTAATTAAAATGAAAAGTAGGATTTTTTTATGCGCTGCATTCAGCGGAATTTTAGCGTTCGGACAGGTTGAAGATTCAGATTCAACCGTAATCGAACTGGAAGGGGCGGAAATCATTCAAAAATTGCCCATCACTTCAGAAAAACTCAATCAAAGAGAAATTCAACAGAAAAATTTAGGACAGGACATTCCCAGTTTACTCGGCAATGCGACTTCCGTCGTGACTACGAGCGATGCAGGGGCAGGAATCGGGTATTCATCCGTGAGAATTCGTGGAATTGCGCAGGATCATATCAACATCACGCTCAACGGCGTTGCGGTCAACGACGGAGAATCCCAAGGCGTTTTTTGGGTCAATATGCCCGATTTGGCTTCTTCGAGTAATTCAATTCTGATTCAGCGCGGAGTCGGGACATCCACCTCCGGAACAGGTGCATTCGGGGCCATTGTCAACATCGATACTTCGGATCCTTCACGAAATGCGTTTTTAGAATCTTCCAATTCATGGGGAAGCTTCGGCACACAGAAATATTCGTTGCAAGGTGGAACCGGGAACATCCTGAACGGAAAATTGAGAATTGACCTGAACGCTTCGCTAATCCGATCGGACGGATATATTGACCGTGCTTGGAGCGATTTGTATTCGTACGGCATGAATGCCAAGTACAACCTGAATGAAAACACCAGTTTCCGGTACTGGACTTTCTTCGGGAAGGAACAAACTTATCAGGCCTGGAACGGAATCGATGCGGAAACGATGAGAACCAAACGGACTTTCAATTCCGCCGGAGCTATTTATGATGAAGCAGGAAACATTGTGGATTATTACGATAATGAAACCGATAACTATCAGCAGCACCACAACCACTTTATTTGGGAACAACGCTACGGTAAAGGCTGGAAATCAAATACCACATTCTATTATACCCGTGGTAAAGGTTATTATGAAAACTATAAGCAAAGCGAAATTCTGGCCGATTTCGGAGTGGAAAATAATTTTACCGAAACCGATTTGGTTCGTCAGAAATGGCTGGATAATCATTTCTACGGATTAAATTTAAACCTCGAAAACCAGCGATTGGGAAACCTGAAACTTTTCACCGGGATTTCCGCCAGTCAATATGAAAATGACCATTTCGGAAAAGTGATTTGGGTCAAAGATTTTGAAAATCAAAACACCGACTTTGAATTTTACAGGAATAAATCCACCAAAAGCGACCTTTCCGCATATGCCAAAATCCTTTATAAATTAAATGATTTCGAATTCTTCGGGGATTTACAATACCGTTTTGTGGATTATAAAACAGACTTAATTTTGGAAAGCGGTGAGGAAGATTTCAAATTAGTTCATGATAAATTCAATTTCATCAACCCCAAAGCGGGATTCAATTATTTTGCTTCGCCAAAAGACGTATTCTATTTCTATTACGGCATGACGCACCGTGAGCCGAATCGTTCGGATTACATGGACAATCCGGAGCATCCGAATCCTGAAAAATTACATGATTTCGAACTCGGATACAAAAAATCGGGAAGGTTGAACCTGAACGCAAATGCATTTTATATGTATTACATTGACCAATTGGTGGCGACCGGAGAATTGAATGATGTGGGTGCCTACCTCAGAGAAAATGCCGGAGAAAGTTATCGAGCCGGGATTGAAATCGGGGCTAATTATCAATTAATTCCGGAGAAACTTTCAGTATTCGGAAACCTGACCTGGAGCACCAATAAAATTCTTGACCACAAAGAAGTGGATTATGTGGAGCTGGAAAATAGTGACTGGGCAGAAGAAATTGTAGAATACGGCGATACCGATATTTCTTTTTCACCGGACTGGATTGGTTCCATCGGGTTGGAATTTAAGCCTGTAAAGCCCATAGCTATAAATATTGTCAACAAATATGTGGGTGAACAATTCCTGACAAATACAGAATTGGAAGACGGAAAACTCGACCCTTATTTCCTGACCGATGTTTTGATTCATTATGCACCGAATTGGTTTAATTTAAAGAAGCTCGAATTCTCTTTTTTGATTAATAATGTTTTTGATGTGGCCTATGAAAGCAACGGATTTTATTACGAAGGGCCATACTATTATCCACAAGCCGGAATCAATGTTTTAGGCGGATTGAAACTGAGGCTTTAGGAGGCGCGCTCCAAATCCACTTGTTGATTTCCCCAAATCGGCAGGACGATTTCCCCAAATCGGCAGGGTGATTTCTCCAAATCGGCAGGGCGATTTTTCCAAATCAGCAGGACGATTTTACAGAATGGGAATATTGACGGATTAATATCTGTTTGAAATGAGGGGTAAAGAAAATGAGGAATCCGTTGACCCGCAACGAATTCCTCATTCCATTCAGCATCCCGTTGTCCTTGGAAAGACATGGCAAGCCGGTATTTCGATTATTTCTTAATGACCTTCTGTGAAGAAGTTTTCCCGTGAACGGTGGTTTGAAGGATGTAAGTTCCCGCAGGAAGTCGGTTCATATCGATTGCTAAATCGTTTGTGTTTGGTTTTCCGGATTGCAGCCTTTTCCCGCTTAGGTCAAAGAGTTCAAAACTTTCGATTTTAGAATCGGACTTTACGTTCAAAACAGCATTTACAGGGTTTGGATACACCTGAATCTTTTTGTTTGAATCAAACTCCGAAACGTTCATCGCTTCCGGATCCCAAATCATAACCACATATTCCGGATGGTCCACAAAAGGATTTCTGTTTCCTTGGATTTGATAAACTTTGTTGTTTCGGTCGATTTCTTTTTGACTCACCGGATCGGCAGCATGCCAAGACAAAAGTACATCAATAAACCAGTCTTCATAAACCTGGTCATCAGATCCGTCCAACGGGTTGTTGGGTGCGGTATGTGACCCCCAACCGCTGGTGTTTACTTGGTCTTCATAGCGTGTAGCGAAATACAACATAATCCTTGCGATGTCGCCCTTGAACTCATCGATGGGTTCAAAAACAGTTCCCGAATAGCCGGGTGTAGTATTGGAACCGACCTTGGAACCGTTGGTAGAGGTCCAAATTGCAGAACCAACTTCCCCGAACGGGTAATTGCTCCTTCGGTTGTTTACATAACCATCGGTAGGAACCACTTGGTGCAAATCGGTGCGCATAGGCAATTGTTCGTTGAAAAACCCTTGTGGAAAAACATGCTCTTTGTTCCAACAATCCGCTTCGGAATTGTAATTCCCACATTGGTCACCCTCACCAAACCCATAATTATAAGCATCCGGACCGTTCGGCTTTTCGGAATACATATCCAATAATGTATTGTCGTTTTCGTAATAAATGTCTTTATCCGTCTGATTGTAATAATTGTTCAAACTACCATAGGAAAGAACGGTATGGCCGTTGATGATTTCCTTCAAGGCTGTTTTCAATTCATAACCTTCCAAACCCTCTGCATCATCATAGTATCCATTTGGAATTTGCGCAAATGCTGCACCCGACAGGGCAAAAAGGAGTAAAAATGTGTTTAACTTCATTATATTTGTTTACTTAAAATTTGAATGGACAAAAGTACAACAATCCATTGGATGATTTTTGTGAAATTGATTAAAAAAGTTCGGGAAACTATTGCAGATATAAAAATTTGTTATAATTTTGCGCTCTCATTCATCAGATGAAATAAGAATAAAAGAAAAACATGGCAAATCATAAGTCAGCATTAAAAAGAATCAGACAATCCGAAGCAAAAAGGGATAGCAACCGTTATTACCATAAATCCGCCCGTACGGCCATCAAAAACCTGCGTGCTGAAACGGAAAAAACCGTTGCAGAAGAGCAATTCCCAAAAGTTTCTTCTCAGATTGACAAATTGGCGAAACGCAATATCATTCATAAGAATAAAGCCGCCAACCTGAAAAGTAAATTGGCTAAGCACATTGCTGCTTTAGGATAAGAAAATAGCTTGGCCCGTTCGTCTATCGGTTAGGACTCAAGATTTTCATTCTTGCAAGAGGGGTTCGATTCCCCTACGGGCTACAATAATAAAAACCTCTGACAGATTGTTAGAGGTTTTTTCTTGTTTTAAATTCTTGAAAATTCATTGCAATAAACAGGAGAATGCTTCTTAATCAAACCCGTTCTTGAATTCCTCTCTCACCTTTTGAATTTTCTCTTCTACATCAATTTTCATTTTGAAATGATAGTCTGTCAAATTCGCAGAAACTTTCTCATCGAAGCTTGCAATCATACGAGCTGCTAACAGTCCCGCATTTTTAGCTCCGTTCAACGCTACAGTCGCAACAGGAATTCCATTTGGCATTTGGAGAATGGAAAGAATCGAATCCCAACCATCAATGGAATTGGAGGATTGGATAGGCACGCCAATCACCGGTAGAGTCGTAAGAGAAGCTACCATACCCGGAAGGTGTGCGGCACCTCCGGCACCGGCGATGATTACCTTAAGGCCGCGATTTCTGGCAGATTTTGCATAGTCAAACATCCGTTCCGGTGTGCGGTGCGCGGAAACAATAGTCAGTTCAAAATCAATCCCAAGTTCAGAAAGGATTTCAGCTGCCTGTTTCATAATTGGCAGGTCGCTGTCGCTGCCCATAATGATTCCTACCATAATTTTAATGTTTCAAGTTCAAAGTTTCAGGTTTCAGATTTAGCAGTCACTTTTACAGTGTCATTTACTTTTTTTATGTTTGATTTCAGTCTTTCCAAATCCGCATCGACCAAAGTGATATGCCCCATTTTGCGTCCGGGACGGGTTTCCTCTTTTGCATACCAGTGTAAATATACGCCCGGGATTTTCAGGGTTTCTTCTAAATTCTCAATTTTTGCTTTGCCTGTTTGGTTTTCAGCACCAATCAGATTGACCATAGCAGAAGCAGAAATCAAATCGGTATTTCCCAAAGGAAGCTCGGCTAATACCCGCAACATTTGGTCAAACTGCGAACTGTAGGCCGCTTCTATGGTGGAATGCCCGCTGTTGTGAACCCTGCACGCCGTTTCATTTACCCAAATCGAACCGTCTTTGTTCAGGAACATTTCCACGGCAAAAACGCCGGGTGAATTTAATTTCTCAACTACTTTTCGGGCAATTTCTTCCGCTTCATTTGCTTTATTATTCTCTAAAGTAGAGGGCATCAATAAATAATCCAGTAAATTATATTCCTGATTAAAGACCAGCTCCACAACCGGGTAATTCACCAGATTACCGTTCCCGTCAGAAACGACAACCACCGCGATTTCTTTGTCCAAATCGGCCGGAGTTTCATAGATGGAAGGAACCCTGAGGATTTTTTCCAACTCATTCCGGGAATTCAAATACTGGACACCCCTACCGTCATAGCCGCCTTTATTGGCTTTTTGAAACAAGGGAAATTCAGTTACCACACAAATCAGCTCTTTCCAGTCCTCCAATTCAAAATAAGGTGCCGTAGGAATTTCGTGATCTATATAAAATTGCTTTTGAACGGATTTATCCTGAATGACCGACAATGCTTCCGGATCGGGAACAACTTTTTTACCGATGGATTTAAGGAACTTCAGGGCATCCACATTGACATGTTCGATTTCAATCCCGATGGCATCCAAATCTTTTCCGAAATTGACAACGGTTTCATAATCCGCAAAATCGCCCTGTACGAAATGGTGTGCATGCCGTGCGCAGGGTGCGTTTTCCGAAGGATCTAAAATGTGGATTTCATAAGGATATTGCAATGCATTCTGCAAAAACATATATCCCAATTGACCGCCTCCAAGAATTCCGATTTTCATCATATCTGCGAAGTTAATTCTTAATGACAAAGGTTCAAAGTTTCGGGTTTAAAGTTTTTAGTATTTTCAAAAAGGAATTTCTCGGTAGTTTTCACTTTTTACTTTTTAGTATTCATACCTTTGTTCAAATTTGACGTTGAATGGGTTTATTTAAAAGAGCAATCCAATACACCAAACCTTATCGTTCTTCCTTTGCCATTGCGATTGCCTGCAATTTCCTTTACGCAATTTTTAATGTCCTGGCACTGGCATTTATGATGCCTATCCTGAGTATTTTGTTTGAAGAACAAACTGAGCCCATCACCACCAAACCGATTTATTCCGGAAATTTATTGGATCTGAAAGATTTTGCATCGGACTATTCCGGCTATTATATGCACCAGATTTCACTTGAAAGCGGGCCAATTCAGGTTTTATTGATGTCCTGTGTAGCCTTTATCGTTTTATTTTTCTTCCGAAATATTTTCAGTTATTTATCGGAATTTTTCTTAATTGATTTACGATCAGGTGTTTCAAGAGATTTCAGGGTTGACATTCACAATAAAATTCTTGCTTTACCGATTTCTTATTTTACAGAAAAGAAGAAGGGTGACATGCTCGTCCGGATTTCGAGCGATGTGGGAGAAGTTGAGGGAAACATCCTGAACGGATTGGTTGAAATCATTCGTGGACCCGTGATGATTATTGTTTTCGTCACCACATTATTCATCACCAGTTACCAGCTTACGCTTTTTGCGTTATTGGTTTTCCCGATTATGGGAACCCTGATTTCTATCATCGGGAAAAGCTTGAAACGTGATGCCGGAAAAGCACAGGTTGAATTAGGCAACATCATGTCTTATGTGGACGAAACTTTGGACTCATTGCGAATCATCAAAATTTTCAATGCGGAAAATCAGATTACCAAAAGGTTCGACAAATCTATCAACCGCTTCCGGGGACTGCTTCAAAAAGTCATGAAAAAACGTGCCTTGGCTTCGCCGACAAGTGAATTTTTAGGCGCGATTACTATTGGCATGATTGTGTTTTTCGGAGGAAAATTAAGTCTGGAAGGAAATGGTTTGAAAGGTTCCGAGTTCCTGTTCTACATCGGGACTTTTTATACTTTATTAGACCCTATCAAACGTTTTTCCCGTTCTTTATCAGACATTCAAAAAGGGCAGGTTTCCGCGCAGCGGATATTTGAAATCTTGGACACCGAAGTCAGCATTCGCGACAAAGCAGATGCAAAAGATTTCCCAGCATTTAACCATCAAATAGAATTCAGAAACGTGAGTTTTGGCTATGCGGAAAAAACAATTATCAAAAATTTCAACCTGACCATTAAAAAGGGAGAAACCATAGCACTTGTCGGGCATTCGGGAAGTGGGAAATCTACGCTGGCAAATCTGATTACGAGGTTTTATGATGTTAGGGAAGGTGAAATATTGATTGACGGCATAAATCTAAAAGACATCAAACTCAAAGCTTACCGACAATTATTCGGACTGGTTACCCAAGACAGTATTTTATTCAACGATTCGGTTTTCAACAACATCGCTTTAGGAGATGAAAATCCTTCGAAACAAAGGGTAATAGATGCTGCCCGGGTTGCCAATGCCGAAGAATTTATTTTAAAACTTCCGAATCAGTATGATGATGTAATCGGAGAGGGCGGCGGAAAACTTTCGGGCGGACAAAAGCAACGTTTAAGCATTGCCAGAGCCGTGTACAAAAATCCGCCGATTATGGTTTTGGATGAAGCTACTTCTGCGCTTGATACACAATCCGAAAAACTGGTACAGGATGCGCTCAACAAAATGATGGAAAACCGGACTTCGCTGATAATCGCTCACCGGCTTTCTACGATTATGAATGCAGACCGCATCATCGTTCTGGAAGACGGACAAATTATAGAATCCGGAAACCATGAACAACTTTTAAATAAAAATGGTATGTACGCAAAACTGATTCAACTTCAAAGCATAAAATAAAAAATTCCTGCCGTTTATTCAACAACAGGAATTTAATTCAAATTTTTAAAACTTACTGGCGGGTAAAACTTACCATCGCAAACTGTCCTTCAAACTCTTGGGCTACAGTAAATTTGTTGTTATTATCTGTGAATTCCGGAGTTACGGATTGACTTTCGCCTTCCATCGTCAGGGTATATACATTCCCGTCTTTTGACCAGGTTCCGGTGGTATCCGTCCCGGATTCACAATTTCCCTCTGCATTTTCTTGGAAATTAGTCATTTTCAAGGTATAATCATTGTGGAAATGTGTTACATTAGCCAATTCACAAACGCCTTGCATTACCAAAAGAGGATAAATATCTGTATCGTTTACGACAATACTTGAAATTTTCCAAGCCCCTACAACCACATCAACATTATTTTCGCCCCCTTCATCGTCATTGTTACAAGAAACAGAAGCGAATCCCATGATCAAAAGCGGAATAATCAACACTAATTTTTTCATATAATGAATTTTTAATTTACTCAAACATAACGGCAAATTATAATGCTTATTTTTGAAATCAAATTATTTAGAAAGCATTTGTGGATTTTTTAACAAAAAGTGACCGTTCGCTCAATTGGGCTGAATCGATCAAGAAACGTGCATTGGAGCTGGGTTTTGACAGCATCGGAATCGCAAAAGCAGGATTTCTGGAAGACGAAGCACCACGTTTGGACAACTGGTTAAAGCAGGGAATGCACGGACAAATGTCCTATATGGAAAACCATTTCGATATGCGACTGGATCCGCGGTTATTGGTTGAGGGTGCTAAATCCGTCATTTCGCTTTCTTACAATTATTTTCCTGAAGTTCACCAAAGAAACGACTCTTATAAAATCGCCAAATACGCTTATGGTGTGGATTATCATTACGTTGTCAAAGATAAATTGAAGGAATTATTGGATTTCATCCGGGAAGAAATCGG
This sequence comes from Bacteroidota bacterium, assembly GCA_023433225.1. GTDB lineage: Bacteria > Bacteroidota > Bacteroidia > Flavobacteriales > Weeksellaceae > Moheibacter. The sequence goes on from JAEZDQ010000003.1 coordinate 11,672, forward strand.
TGAAGTGAACGGCCGCGCTTTTGTGGATTCTGCACCTATTTTGGAACATGCTTGGGCGCAAAAGTCGGGAATCGGTTGGGTTGGGAAAAACAGTCTGACTTTGTCCAAACAAAAGGGTTCTTTTTTCTTTTTGTCAGAATTGATTTTGGATTTAGAATTGGATTCTGATTTGTCGTTGCCGACCGACCATTGCGGGACTTGTACCAAATGCATCGATTCCTGTCCGACGGAAGCGATACTACCCGGCAGAACCGTTGACGGCAGCAAATGTATTTCCTATTTTACGATTGAATTGAAAGAAGAAATCCCAAGCGAAATGTCCGGAAAATTCAACGACTGGGTTTTCGGTTGCGACATTTGCCAGGATGTTTGCCCTTGGAACCGATTTTCTCTCCCGCACAATGAAGAAAAATTTCATCCGAACGAAGAAATTATTAATTTTTCAAAGTCAGATTGGGAAGAAATAACGGAAGATGTATTCAAAAAAATATTTCAGAAATCACCTGTAAAACGAACCAAGTTTGAAGGGTTTAAGAGGAATATACGGTTTATTTCCGAAAAAGATTAAACCTGCTTCGCGAACTGTTTAGGCGTAATTCCGTACTTCTTTTTAAATGCCGAAATGAAATGGGAAGGATTTTCATATCCGATTTCATACGCAATGTCCTTTACCTGCAATCCGCCGTTTTCTAATTTTTCACGCGCAAATTCAAGCCTTTTGTCCAACACAAAACCATACACCGTCGTTCCGTAAACCTGTTTGAACCCTTCTTTCAATTTATATTCGGAAAGGCCCGATTGTTCGGAAAGTTCCTTTAGAACCGGAGGTTTATTCAAATTCCCGAGCAAAATCTCACGTGCTTCTTTCAATTTTTTCGCATCTTTTTCATTGTCCAAGAAAGGACAATTCTCTTTCTGATTGCTTTCGGCTTCAGAGAAATGCAACGTAAACAATTCATATACCTTACCCAAAATATATAAATTCTCAAAATGAGGGTTGAGGTTATGGTTTTCAATTTGGTTCAAAACCATCCGAATGGTGGTGGAAAGGCTTTGTTGGTTGTAATATTTTGCCTGTGTACGGGTATTGTTCAAGAATTCCGCCCGGATGTTGTTGTCAGAAAATAAGCTGTGTAATTTTTCTACCGATACAAAAACAATAAAAACTTTGGAATCTGAATTGATGCTCAAATTCAGCGGTAATTCGAGGGATGGATTGTAAATGAGAAAGCTGAAACCGTCATTCAAATTGATTTTATAATTCCCGTTGTTGAAATTAAAAGTCATCCCACCTTTTGTGCAAAAGTAAAATTGAATGAACTTTTTATCGATTCCTTTGGTCAATGTATCGGTAAAAGCCGTGTGGTTTTCTATTTGCGCGAGATAGATTTCATTGCCTAAATTGTATTCTTTTATTTTACTTTTATAGGTATTTTTTAATTTTGTTTCCATTGATATGTTTTCTGTTCAAATATAAAAACTCTTTCATACAAAGCATTTACCATGCTAAATTAATGATTTTGTTTAGAATGATTCTAAAAAATCAATTTTCGACGAATAACGGTATTTTAGAAAAGATTGGGTTATTTTTCCGCGTTGAAGCATCCTATTTTTGTGAGTGATTTAAAAAAGAGCGTGTCCAAAACCAAGAAAAATTTTTATGTGATAGGAATCAGTTTTGAAAAAGCTGATGCTGAAACACGTGGTAAATTTACATTTTTTCCCGACTCGGTCGAGCCATTTGCAAAAGAGGCCAAAGCATTGGGAATCGAAAGTTTTTTTGTGGTTTCCACTTGTAATCGCTCTGAATTTTATGGATTTGCAGACAGTGCCCAAACCATGATTGATTTGTATTGTCGTTACACCAATGGTAAGGTTTCAGAATTTTTACCCGTTATGAATATGACGGAGGGCGAAGGTGCAATCCGCCATCTTTTTGAAGTTTCCTCCGGCCTGAAAAGCCAGATTCTGGGTGATTTCGAAATCATCGGCCAGATCAAAACCTGGTTCAATCGGTTCAAAAAACAGGGTGCGTCCGATGCTTTTCTGGAAAGATTGGTCAATACCGCGATTCAAATCAGTAAAAAAGTCAAAAACCAAACTTCTTTGAGCAACGGTGCCGCCTCGGTTTCCTTTGCCGCGGTTCATTATATTTTATCCACCCAGAAAGAGGTCTCGCGCAAAAACATCCTGTTGTACGGCATTGGCAAAATTGGCAGAAACACTTGTACGAATCTGGTTAAACATACCCAAAACGACCACATTACGCTTATCAACCGAACCAAAGAAAAAGCGGAAAACCTCAGTCGGAAATATGAAGTTCTGGTAAAGGATTTTTCCGATTTAAAAGAGGAACTTAAAAAAACTGACATCCTGATTGTAGCCACGGGATCGGACTGCCATACGATTACCGAAGAAATGATTCCTTTCGAAAAAGAAATGGCCATTATCGACCTTTCGGTTCCGGAAAACGTCGCACACACTTTGGCTTCGAGAGAAAACATTCAGTTGATCAATGTGGACGGACTCTCTAAAATGGTAGATGATACGTTGGATTCCAGAAAAGAATCGGTTCCATTGGCATTTGAGATTATTGAAGAACACAAAAAAGAATTTGACGAATGGCGGGAAAACCGGGAATACGTGCCCGTGATTCAATCATTCAAAGAAAGGTTGGAGTTTTTACAACATTATGAAATCAAAAACCTGAAAAAGAAAAACCCCCAAATCAACGGTAAAGAAACTTTGGTGGCCGAAAAATTGGTTCAGAACCTGACCAACCAGTTTGCTGCGTATATCTTGGAAAACCCTCAGGAAGCAGACCATACGATTGCCTTAATGGAAGATATTTTCAGATTAAAAAACCCTTCCTGATGCAGCCCATACGTATTGGTACCCGCAAAAGCCCACTCGCAATGTGGCAGGCAAAAGCCGTCGCAAAAAAACTGGCCGAAAAAAACATACTTACCGAGGTGGTTCCCATCACTTCCGACGGAGACATCAACCTGAAACAACCCATTTATCAGTTGGGAATTACGGGTGTTTTTACCCGTTCACTCGACTTGGCATTGCTCAATAACCAAATAGACATTGCCGTCCACAGCCTCAAAGATGTACCAACCCTTTTGCCGGATGGAATCGAATTGAAAGGTTTTTTAGAAAGAGGAAATCCTTTTGATATGCTGATTTATAAATCCGATGGAATTTTTGATAAAACAAAACGAACCATCGGCACAGGAAGTTTGAGAAGGAAATCATTTTGGCTTCATCGATTTCCGGAAGACAGTGTAGAAAACCTTCGGGGAAATGTCCAGTTAAGATTGCAAAAACTGATTGATTCCGATTGGGATGGAGCCGTTTTTGCTGCTGCCGGAATGGAAAGAAGTGGGATGTTAGAAGATTTGGATTCAAAAGGTTTAAAATACAAGATATTGGACTGGATGGTGCCCGCGCCTTCACAAGGAATCGTAGGAATAACCACCCGATCCGGCTTTGAAATGCCTGAAATTTCCGATGAAAATTCCATGATTTCCGCGACCATTGAACGACAGTTCCTGAATGTTTTGGAAGGAGGGTGTACAGCTCCCATTGGCGGGTTTGCCGAAATAAATAATGAAAACGTTCATTTCAAAGGAGCTGTTTTGTCGTTGGATGGAAAGGAAATTATTTCTGTTGAAGAAGATTTCTCTAAATCTGAATTAGAAAATAAAGGAAAAGAATTGGCAGAAAAATGTTTTGAAAAAGGTGCGAAAGCATTGATTGAAGAAGTTCAAAATGGACTGAGAAAGTGAAGAAAATACTTTTCACAAAGGAAATTCCTTCCGGATTTTTGAAACAAAATTTGTCTCAAGATATTGATTTTGATGTGATTAATTTTTTAGAAATTGAAATTTATTCAAAAGACAAAATAATTCCATTGCTTGACGACTCGATTCATCAATATTTAATTACCAGTCAAAATGCTGTTGAAGCAATTCAGGATTTAGACCTAGAAGGAAGTTTTTATGTAGTCGGACAAAAAACAGCTGGAAAATTGGGTCAAAATAATTTCAAAGTCGAAGTGGTAGAAAATTATGCATCAGAACTCGCCGAATATTTATTGACCAACGATACCCCTAAAAACTGGTTGTTTTTTTGCGGTAACAACCGCCGAGAGGTTTTGTTTGAAAAACTTGTTCCGAACGGCCATTTCATAAAAGAAATCCTTTGCTACGATTCGATTCCAGTAGAACATGACTTGAAGGGGAAAATTTATAATGCCGTTGCATTTTTCAGCCCGCTGGGAGTGAAATCTTATTTAAAAAAAAATGACCTTTCCGCAGAGACTGTTGTTTTCTCCATTGGGAAGACGACTTCGGAGGAAGTTGAAAAACATACAAACAACAAAATAATTACAGCAGAAATTCCAATTTTGGAAAGCGTTTTAACATCTATAAACCAATATTTTTATGTTGAAAAATAATTTATTGCTCAGGGCATTAAAAGGAGAAGAATTGCAAAGGCCGCCGGTTTGGATGATGCGCCAAGCAGGTAGGTACTTACCTGAATTCATCAAATTGCGGGACCAATACGATTTTTTCACACGCTGCCAAACACCTGAATTAGCAACAGAAATCACGCTCCAGCCTATCCGGAGATTTCCTTTGGACGCAGCCATTTTGTTTTCCGATATATTGGTTGTCCCGCAAGCAATGGGCATGGATTTCGAAATGAAACCGGGCGTTGGCCCATGGTTGGAAAATCCCGTTAAAAGTGCTGCGGATGTAGAAAAGGCCATTGTTCCCGATGTTGAAGAGGCATTGGGCTATGTTTTTGAAGCGATTAAAATGACCAAAAAAGAATTGGATGGGAAAGTGCCGCTGATTGGTTTCGCCGGTTCTCCGTGGACGATTTTATGTTACGCCGTTGAGGGAAAAGGTTCTAAAACTTTTGATACGGCAAAAGGTTTTTGTTTTAAAAATCCCGAAGCCGCACACCAATTATTACAAAAAATAACAGACACCACGATTGCTTATTTACTCCAAAAAGTTGAATCAGGCTGTGATGTCATTCAAATTTTCGATAGTTGGGGCGGGTTGCTTTCTCCTAAAGATTATGATGCATTTTCTTGGCCGTACATTGAGCAAATCGTAAATACTATATCCGAAAAAGTACCGGTTACCGTTTTTGCAAAAGGCTGTTGGTTCGCGCTCGAAAAAATGAGCCGATCCAAAGCTTCCGGATTGGGCGTAGATTGGACCATAG